>CASFRQ010000164.1 GCA_949296785.1 uncultured Alphaproteobacteria bacterium | reverse complement strand
TTTGTCATTGCCAGTGACGAGGCTACTGTCCGCGATATTAAATTAAAAATCAAGGGTGTGCAGGGGAAAGTCAAAGATGTTATGTTCGCCGCCCGTTTTGACAACCTGTACGACTTTGTGGATTAACTTTTTGGGGCGGGCGATATTTATTTTGGACGAATAGACGCGTTTTTTCGCAGTCTTTAGGTTTTGTGTCTGCATGACTATTTAAAAACTGCTTTTGCGGAAAATATTTTATTATAAAGGTGACTTCCGGCCTTTTACCCTCCCTCTTACAAAAATAAATTATTTTCTGAAAAAAGAAAAGTATGATGTATTTTCTTTAATAGAGAGGAAAAACAGGAGATTTTTTCTAAAAAGTTAAGCCTGTTCTACCTGTCGATTAGGGGAAACTTACTTTTTTTTCTAAAAAAATAGACAGTCTGTTTAAACTTATGTTTATGACTGAACGTTATTTTTTCTTGACAAAATTCTAAAAAAAGTAGAAAATTCAATCATCATAAATAATAATATTGAAGAAGGTCATGAATTTTAATATTTACTGTTTTAGTTATTTTTTGGGAAGGCTTTTTTCTGCCTTTTTATTTTTAGCCCTCAGTTTTATGTTTGTAAAAAATAAAAGTATTAAAAACCTTTTAATCGCCAGTATTGTTTCCCTGTTTTTGATTATACTGTTTTCCGTTATGGGGGGATTGAACGGGCGTTTAATCTCCTGGCCCTTATTCCTTCATCTTTTTGTAAAACAGCTTTGGATAACATTTATCGCCGTTGCCGTTTGCGATGCTTTCATTTTAGGATTTAAATTTTATAACCAAAAATGGTTTTCAAAAATTCTTTGTTGGATTGGTTTGGCATTCAATATAATGATATTATTGCCATCGCTTCCCGCCGTTTTCATGGAACAATGGCATTTATCCCGTTTGCCGGCGGAAATGACGATGCAAATGTACGAATGGACGGAAAAAACACCTCAGCAAAAACAACAGGTGATATATAGCCTGATAAAGAAAGATTCAATTCATCTCCGTCTCTGTTTGGACCAGCTGGCTCTCTATCCGGAGGCAAAGTTCCTTCCCGTTGCAAATGGGGTGGAATTGTGCCTTAATCGCTAGTGTTTTCAAACAAATCTCCTTATGTTTATTATCGGAAGCCTTGTTTTTAACACTTTGAGTTTTCTTTGTCTTTTTATTCTTTTTTCTCATTCGTTTGAAATAATTTTTGAATTTCTGCTTGACAAAATGCCGTTTTTATTTAGAATTCATTTCACTTCCGGGAAAGAGGCTGAAAAGGTCCGTTCACTCGCCTGAAAGGGATGAAACTACCGGGACAACAATAAAAAGACACTAAAGTTAAGGAGACACAAATGTCAAAAAGATTAAATGCCAAATATAAAATTGACCGCCGTTTCGGTGAAAACATCTGGGGCAGAGCGAAAAGTTCGGTTATTAAAAGAGAAACCGCTCCCGGCCAGCACGGCGCCAGCCGTTCCAAGCCGACGGATTACGGTATCCAGTTGCGTGCGAAACAAAAGCTGAAAGGTTACTATGGAAATGTTTCCGAAAAACAGCTTCGCCGTTATTTTGCGGAGGCTTTGCGTCGCAGAGGTGACACCGGAGAAAACCTGATTGGTATTTTGGAAAGTCGGTTAGATGCTATTGTGTACAGAATGAAATTTGTTCCGACTGTTTTTGCTTCCCGCCAGTTTATTAACCATGGCCATATTTTGGTCAACGGAAAAAGAGTAAACATTCCTTCCTATATGGTAAAAGAAGGTGATGTCATAGAGGTTACAAACAAAGCCAAAGAAATGCCGATGGTTATTGAGGCGATGGCTTCTCAGGAAAGAAGTGTTCCTGATTACATGGAAGTGAACGAAAAAACCTTTACCGGAAAATTTGTTCATACGCCGAAATTGGCCGATGTGCCTTATCCGGTTGAAATGCAACCAAATCTGGTCGTTGAGTTTTACTCCAGATAACGGGTTTCAACTTTTTAGAAAAGGTCCGTTTTTACGGGCCTTTTTTTATGCTTCTTTTTATCGGCGCGGGCGTTTTTTTTTGGGGGGGGCTGTGCAAGGTTTTTACGGGCTTTTTTTTATGGCCTTTTTTTATATTTCCAAGAGTTCTAAAAAAAATTCCCCCTTTGAAGAATTCAAAGGGGGAAAATTCAAAACTGCCGTTTATTAGAATGTTACGGCAAATTTCAAGCCATAGGAAGAAGCATCTTTAACCATTTCTTTTACCTTATTGCCAAGTTTATGATAGGCAAAATACGGCGTTACATAGAAATTGTCCACCGCTTCCCATGTCAAACCAATTTGGAAAGTATCTGCTTCATTGGTATAACCATCAGATTTTTTATCATCGAATAACACCTTATGTTTAAACTGATGTGTCCACCCAAAATCCACAGACAAGCTGTCCAAAACTTGATACTGTCCTTCCAACCCGTAATACCACCCGGTTACCCGTCGTACATCATTCACTTCCTTTTCACGGAAGTCAAAAGCATACACATATTTGGCAAAAGCGGCCAAAGTAAACGACCCCTTTTGAATACCGGCCGTCAGTTTAGCATCTAAAGTATCAAAAGACTGCGTATGCGCACCTTCGGATAATTTAAAGCCATAGTTGGCCTCCCCTCCGACTCTGAACATACCATCATCGCCGACATACTTCACCCCCACAGAAGGAGAACTTGCAAAATTTCCCGTAACTACATTAGGAGTCACTAGATTCGACGCCTTATCATCATTCAGCTTAACAACAACGGATAAATTATCGGTAATACCGTACATGCCGGCACCTTTCATCGAATTTCCCGAATCAAAATAGGTATCGTTCTCTCCTGTATCTTTATAACGACTCCAAATAGATTCAACCGTCAACATTCCTTTGCCCGCTTTCGGCATGTAGAACGGGTTGCTGGGATTTACCTCAGAAACAACCGTTTTGGGTTCAACCGTTTTGGCGGCGGGAGCAGCAGCTTTCGGTGCGGCAGCCATCGCCATCGTTGAAGCAGACATAAAAAGCAGAGTTGTAAATGTAAATTTTTGCATCTTTTCCTCCTTAATATAGATATCAATGCATATCCAGAAGAACATAAAAAAATCCAAAAGACAAGCAAAAAAT
>CASFRQ010000163.1 GCA_949296785.1 uncultured Alphaproteobacteria bacterium | reverse complement strand
CGATCTCCCTTCTTGTTATAAGGGTGAGCGACGAGGTCAAAACTCTTGAAGGGAACAAAAGTATTTTTAGCCTTTACTGAATTAAAAGCTTTATGGGGAAGCGGAAAAATTAGTCATATTATTATTTGTTTATAATGTCTGGTTCACTACACCTGAATCTGCTTCCCCTCCTTGAGTTTTGATAAACTGAATGATTTTTGGAGGAGCCCGTAAAATAAGCGCCGTTGGCGACGAATAATTCGGTCTGTTATTGCGCAGTTTCTAACTCCTCCGCCTTTATTCTTCGCGAGTCGGATAATTTTGAAGGAGTGTACGATATAAGTGCTTTTGGGTGGCAAATAAGTGTAGCTGTTCTCGGCATTTTCTTAACTCTTTCTCTTTATGGAGGAGGCTGCAAAATAAGCGCCTTCGGATGATGAATAAATGGGTTACCTGGGTGGTTGCCGTCTCCTCATTCTTATATTTTAACGAGTCGCGTGTGCTGAATAAAAAAGTTGTCGGTCAAAAATAAACGGAAACAAGGTTAAGGGGAATTTCTCCGCCGCTAAGGAGTAATACTCCGACCATGGAAAGGGTTTATCCCGGAAAAGGAAAACGCGTCGGTTCTGAAAGGTATTTGTGTCTGGAGAAAAACCGGACTGATGACTGAGCGGCGGAAGGAAAGTGTGTCGCTACCCCCGAAAACGGTCAGACCGAACAAAGAGAGCCGCAAACGAAACAGAGGAAAAATACCCTGTCTGAAAGAAAACCGTCAGGGTGGAAAATTGACGAGGTAGTCGGCGGGGGTCGGTTGGGTGAAAAACTCCCGAATCAGGGGAAGTCGGCGGCGGAAAATCGCCGGACAGAACGAAAAAAAACGCTAATCGGATAAGTTTGAGGAAAAGCGCCTCTTTTCACAGAATGCCTACGATTCGGATTGTAAAAGATATCCAAACCGGATAAAAAATTAACAAACCTGTTTACAGCAGGTGCGCACTCTTTCCGCTTTCCGGCAAAAGGCAGCAGATAAGCTGGATAAATCCATGATAAAAGAGTTACCTAAAAAATTTATTTAACTCCCTCTTTGCCCCTCCGCACAATCAAATTCTTTTTTTACTCCCGCGGGGACGGGTTAGAATGTTTCGGATAAAAAAGATTGTTGAAGGGATTTTTTTATTTTTTGGGAACTTTTCGTGAGAATCGTCAAAAAGGTACAATTTTTGGTTTTCTTTTGATTTATTTATAGAGATGTATATGATATATATTTAAAGTGGCTGTTCTGCTGAAGTGTTTTTAAATCACTTTATATATTTTTTCTGGAGGAGTTCGTTAAATAAGCCTTTGAGGACGAATGAACGAAGCTGATTCTACATAGTTTTGAGCTCCTCCATCTTATATTTTAACGAGTCGCATGTGTTTTAAATAAAAAAAGGGGCGGAGAAGCCCCTTTCCGCTCCCCGTTTTAATTTGAACCGTTCTTCCTCGGGGATGCATTTTTTAAGTCTTAGGCAAGGCTTTTTTTTCTTTTTTTCACATATCTTATAATGGAAGACAAACTTTTCCGGATTTCATCTGTATCCTTTACCTCTTTAGCGGTAAGAGCTTCAATTTCTTGTTTTACCTTTTTATATACTTTCTTATATTCTTTTTCCATCTCAAATCCCCCTTCAGGTTGATAACATTATTCTATTTTTCTATTAAAAGAAAGTAAAAAAATAAAAGTTCTT
>CASFRQ010000162.1 GCA_949296785.1 uncultured Alphaproteobacteria bacterium | reverse complement strand
TTTTCGTTCCGTGGGAATACCTTTCCGTTCAGGAAGCTTTTCTTAAATACGCCGGTGTGGATATTTTGTCCACTGTTATTTCCGAGACTCCAGCGCCAAGACTGACGGAAAAGTTAAAAGGAGAGGCTTCTCCCGAAAACATCGGAAACTTGGAACCTGACCCTTCTCTGTTGCGCGCTCAGGCTGAAAAAACAGGGATTGAAACCTCCCCAAATGACAGGTGGGAAGATATTTTCTTCCGCATTATGCTGGAAAAAGTGGAACCGCGCCTGGGACAAACCGTCCCGACCGTCCTTTATGATTATCCGGTCGCCTTGGGGGCTTTGGCGAAAAAATCCGAAACGAACCCTCTGGTCGCCGAAAGGTTTGAAGTTTACTCTTGCGGCGTGGAATTGGGAAATGCCTTTACGGAACTGACCGATGCTAAAGAACAAAGAATCCGCTTTGAACATGATCAAAAGATAAAACAGGAACTTTACGGTTATACTTATCCTCTGGACGAGGATTTTCTGGAGGCGCTTGAGGCAGGGCTGCCCCCCTGCGCCGGCATTGCCGTCGGCGTGGACAGACTGGTTATGCTGCTTTTGGGCGCGGATAAGATAGACGATGTCCTTTGGGCGCCGGTCGCTTAAAAATAAAAAGACCCTTTTTCCGTAAAACAAGCGTTTTTTTTTCGTTCCGAGCGCCATTACGAAAATTACCGACGGATATTTGTCTATCGGAACGGGAAAATTTCATCCATGAGTTCAAAATTTTCACCGCAGGGATAAAAGACGGGAGAATATCGCTCTCATTCGCCCTAAAAGGAATCCCGCCGCCGCGTCCCATAAAGACAAACCGGAACCTATGTAGGCATCTGTTCTTCCCGCCGCCACACTAGCAAGTCTAAAGCCGCTGACCGAAACCGCTCAAAACCAAAAACGCGTTTTTTTCAATATTATATCTTTATAGAAGAGACAACTGTTTATTTTGAGGCCTCCTTTGGTATTTTATGGTTCCTTTAAAATACCGCAGACAGACTGAACAATTCATGAATAAAAAAGCCTTGTACCTTTTTATAAAAGCCCATAAAGCCTACCGACAGTGATAACGTCGGCGACAGCAACATCATGCCTTCCCAAAAACCTGTCCCGCTTTTCATAGCCTTAATGTGCAATATGATGATTATGTTTTTACGGATCACATACCGTTCAATCAAACTCTTTTCAAGCCAAAATAAAAATCCCCTCAAAAGAGGGGATTTAAATTCAAAGAATGAATAATCTTACGCTTTTTGAACGACAGAGATAACCACTTTATCATCCTTTTTACGAGTGAATTCCACAACCCCTTCGCTCGTAGCGAACAAAGTGTGATCCTTACCCATGCCGACATTTTCGCCCGGATAATACTGAGTCCCTCTCTGGCGCACAATGATATTCCCGGCAATGACAGGCTGTCCGCCAGATTTTTTCAAACCCAAACGGCGACCTTCAGAGTCCCGTCCGTTCCGCGTACTCCCGCCGGCTTTTTTATGTGCCATTTTACTTACTCCTTAAGCTGCAACAATCTCTTGAATTTTCACAAGAGTCAGATCCTGCTTGTGACCGTTCTTCCTTCTGTAGCCATGCCGGCGTTTCTTCTTGAAAACAATCACCTTTTCGCCGCGCGTCTGGCGGACAATCTGACCCGTAACCTTCGCTCCATCCACCAAGGGAAGGCCGATTTTCCCGTTAACCATCAGGACTTCGCCGAAAGAAACCGGAGATCCTTCCTCCCCGTCAATTCTTTCAACAAGAATCAGGTCGTCTTTTTCAACCTTATACTGCTTACCGCCCGTTTTAATAACTGCGTACATCTTTTTCCTCAACTGCGTTCGTTAAATATCTGCTTATTTTCTAAGACTAGGGGGGATTTATATCTTTTTTTTGCCGTTCTGTCAACATAAAAATATCCGCAAAGAAATAATTTTTGCTTTTTCCCTTATTTCGTTTGACTTTAAAAGGAAGACGCCTTATCCATAAAACCACTATGAATGAACAGACGCACCCTTTAACACCCGTAACACCCGTTTTTGGAGTTCCTGAGGGACAGGACGCTTTTTTTCTGATAGAACAGGCAAGGAAAAACGGCGTTCATTTTCATGTAGCTTTAAATGATGTCCGGTTGGACTTTTTGGCGAAATGGGCGGGATTTTTGGCGCCCGATTTAAAAATTATTGTTTTCCCGGCCTGGAATACCGTTCCTTATGACAGAATTTCTCCCGCGTCCTCTTTGGTGGCGCAAAGGGTGCAGGCTTTACTGGAATTGCTGGCGTTAAAAAAAAGGACTGAAAATTGTCCCGTTGAGAAGGAGTTTTTTCCCCTCCTTCCCCCTGCATCTAAAGACGAAACGGAAACCGAAGAGAGGGAAAAACACAAAATTTCCCCGGCGGAAGATTTAGAGGAAGATTTAAATAAGGGAAAAACTTCATCTGAAGAAAAAGGAAGAAAAAACGATTTTGTTTCCGAAGAAAAAAATGAAAACGGCCTTTCTTTTTTAGAAAAATCCGAAAAAGGCGGAAAAAACATCCTCGCCGGAAAGGTACTTCCCCTGCGAAGCAAAAGGACGGATGACGATAAAAACTCCCCCTTGTTTTCCGAAACAGACTTATCAGGCAATGCCGAAAGAAAAAACATCACCAGCCAACCGGATGGAGAAGGAGAAAAAGAAAAAACGGAAGAAACACAACGAAAAGCCTTCGCCCGAAACCCTTCCAGCCTGAAACCGGTTTTGATTCTGGCCTCTTTGCCGGCGGCGGCGCAGAGGCTGCCCCCCGCTTCATTTTTTGAAAATGCGGCTTTCCCTATAAAAAAAGGGGAAGAAATCTCCTTTGCCGCTTTAAAAAAGTTTTTAAACGAATACGGTTATAAAAACGCCGAAAAAGTGTTTCAACCAGGGGAATATGCCTTCCGCGGCGGCCTGATAGACATTTATCCGCCGTCAGGCTCCTATCCGGTCAGAATTGATTTATTCGGCGAAGAAGTGGAAAACATACGCTTCTTTGACCCCTTGTCTCAAAGGTCGTTAAATCAAACGGACGGCCTGACCCTGCACGCAATGACGGAAACCCTTTTGTCCGATAAGTCTGTCAGCCTTTTCAGGTCGCAATACCGTTCCCTCTTCGGCGCCGTTCAGGCAAGAGACACTCTTTACGCCGCCGTATCCGCCGGGCAAAGAATGGAAGGAATGGAACACTGGCTGCCTTTGTTTTATGAAAAAACCGCCGTTTTGTTTGACTATCTGCCCGAAAAAACCTCCGTTTCTTTGGATTACCAGTTTTTTGACGCCTTTAAAGAACATACGCAGCAAATTAACGAATATTACGAAGCCCGGGAACAGGCATTAAAAGCCCCTTCCGAACTGGAAATGATATATCACCCCGTTCCGGCTGAAAAAATGTTCCTGAGCAGAGAGGAATTTGAAAAATTCTTAAGCGAGAAAAAAAACAAGGGACAAAAAGCGTATGAACTGACTCCTTTTGTTTCTTCGGAAAACGGATTTGACGCCGGCGGGCGCGTCGGGCAAACTTTTGTGGAAGAAAAAATCAATGCCGCCGTCAATGTGTACGATGCTTTGGCGGACTTTATCAAAAAGACGCCGCAAAAAGTTATTCTAACGGCGTATTCCCGTGCGTCCGCCGAAAAAATGCAGGCGGGACTCCTTTCCCGTTTTCCTTCCGTCAAGATTGCCGAAACCTTTGAACAGGCAATAAAAAAATCCCCATCCGTCGTTTTGTTCCCTTTGGAAAGGGGATTTACAAATTCCGATTTTGCTTTTGTTTCCCAGGGGGATTTATTCGGCGAAAAAATCCGCCCCCTGATGAAGAAGAAAAAAGGGAAGGAAAACTTTATTCAGGATGTTTCTTCGTTAAATATCGGAGATTTGGTTGTCCACTTATCCCACGGCATCGGACAATACAACGGGTTGAAAACCCTGTCTGCCGGCGGGGCGGCGCACGAATGCCTGGAACTGGTTTACGCCGAAGGCAGCAAACTGTTCATCCCGATTGAGAACATTGATGTTTTAAGCAGGTATGGTTCCGATTCCGAAACGACGGCTTTGGATAGGCTCGGCTCTCCGGCATGGGAGGCTAAAAAGGCCAAACTGAAAAAATACATCAAGGATGTGGCGGAAAAACTGATGGCGCTCGCCGCCGAAAGATATTTGAAAAAAGTACCGAAAATCATCCCTTTACAAGGGGCTTACGATGATTTTTGCGCCCGGTTCCCCTATGTGGAAACGCCTGACCAGCTGAAAGCCATTCTGGATGTCCAAGAGGATTTGTCCCTCGGACGACCAATGGATCGCTTGGTTTGCGGGGATGTCGGCTTCGGAAAGACGGAAGTGGCTTTGCGCGCTTGCTTCACCACCGTCATGAACGGCGGACAGGCGGCGGTAGTTGTCCCCACAACCCTGCTGGCGCGCCAGCATTATGAGAATTTTAAAAACCGTTTTGAAGGGTTCCCCGTCCGCGTCAAAATGCTTTCCCGTCTGGTCAGTGCCAAGGAAGCCAAACAAACCAAAGAAGAACTGAAAAAAGGAACGGTAGACATCGTCATCGGGACGCATGCTCTGTTGTCCAAAAACATTGATTTTAAGAACCTGACCCTTCTGGTCGTGGATGAGGAACAAAGTTTCGGCGTCGCGCATAAGGAAAGACTCAAAGAACTTAAATCCGGCGTCCATGTCTTGACCTTAACCGCAACCCCCATTCCTAGGACTTTGCAAATGGCTTTGACCGGCGTCAGAGACTTAAGCGTCATCGCCACCCCGCCCGTGGATAGACTGGCTGTCAAAACCTATATTCTACCCTTTGACAGAGTAATTGTGAAAGAAGCCATCCTTCGCGAAAGATTCCGCGGCGGACAAGTTTTCTATGTCTGTCCCAGGATTTCGGATATGGCGCCCCTGTTACAAACTTTGCAGGATTTAATCCCGGACTTGAAAATCGCTGCCGCTCACGGACAAATGCCCGCCTCTAAACTGGAAAAAATCATGACCGATTTTGTGGAGAAAAAATACGACCTCCTCCTCTCCACCTCCATTATAGAATCGGGCATTGATATTCCGTCCGTCAACACATTGATTATCCACCGGGCGGACAGGTTCGGTCTGGGGCAGTTGTATCAGATTCGCGGCCGGGTCGGGCGGTCAAAGCTGCGGGCGTTCTGCTACCTAACTTTGCCGCAGAATATGAAGTTGGGCCCCGTCGCGCAAAGACGGCTGTCTGTTTTGCAAAGTCTGGATACTTTAGGCGCCGGCTTCAATCTAGCCAGCCAGGATTTGGATATCCGGGGCGCCGGCAACCTTTTAGGTGAAGAACAGTCCGGACATATACAGGAAGTCGGCGTTGAACTTTACCAAAAAATGCTAGAAGAAGCGGTCGCCGCCCTGAAAGCCGGCAAAAAACAAGAGGAAATAGAAGAGAAATTCTCCCCGCAAATCGCCCTAGACCTCCCCGTTTTAATTCCGGAAACATACATCGGCGATTTGGCGTTGAAAATGGAGCTGTACCATAGAATTGCCGCCCTTCAGACCGAGGAGGAAGCGCAGAAAATGCGTCAGGAGATGGAGGATAGATTCGGTCCTTTGCCCGAACAGGTCATCAATTTATTCAAAGTCGTTTCCCTAAAAATCCTGGCCAGACAAGCAAATGTGGAAAAAGTGGATGTCGGGCCAAAAGGGGCGGTTTTAAGTTTCTGGAAAAAATCCTTCCCGAATCCGGCGGGATTGATTTCTTTTATCCAAGACCAACTCGGCACCGTGAAGCTAAACGCCGACTACCGCCTGACCGTCATGCGTACTTGGAACAAGCCGTAAGACCGCCTGAACGGTATCACCAAGCTTTTAAAAACCTTGGCTGAACTGGCGTCCATATAAATTCGCCCGTTTTTTCGGCATTAAAACATCCGGCATTAAAATATTAAGTCCGTTAACACTGATATTTTTGCCTTCATCGCAATAAGAGAAAAATGAAGGAACGGTAGACATCGTCATCGGGACGCATGCTCTGTTGTCCAAAAACATTGATTTTAAGAACCTGTCCTTGCTCGTCGTGGATGAGGAACAAAGTTTCGGCGTCGCTCATAAGGAAAGACTCAAAGAACTTAAATCCGGCGTCCATGTTTTAACCCTCACCGCAACCCCCATTCCCAGGACTTTGCAAATGGCTTTGACCGGCGTCAGAGACTTAAGCGTCATCGCCACCCCGCCCGTGGACAGACTGGCCGTTAAAACCCCAAATTGATTTTTCCAAGTATTTAAGTTTCCTACATTTTTATTGATTTTCAAGACGTTTAAGCAAAAAAATTTTTTGCTTAGCGTACTTAGGCGTACCTAGGCGCACTCGTTTTTTCTAACTTTTTGGGTAGTATACAGGGTTATGAAAACAACGAATGGAGTTTTAGAAAATGGTTAAAAGTTTTCCAGGGGTACGCACAAAAGAATGTATCCGTAACAATAAAAAAGATATTTATTTTTCTATTCGCTATACGCGGAACGGTAAACAGTATGAAGAAAGTATCGGCTATAAATCGGAAGGATTTACGGCAGCTCAGGCTTATGAAATTTTAAGTGAATTAAAACGCGATATAAAAACTGGTAAAGCACTTTCGTTAAAAGAGAAAGCCGAACAACGCGAACAGGAGAAAATAGCTAATGAGGCGGCAAATATAACGTTCTCAGAGCTTTTTGAAGAATATTATCAACCTCATATTCAAAATAAAGATAGAAAATCAACCTATAACAGGGAAGTCCATTTATATAAAAAGTGGTTAAAGCCTGTTTTGGGCGGTGTTAAGTTAAACCTCATTAGCCGCATTAGCCTCACTAGGGTTTTACAACCTATGGAGAAAAAAGGCTTATCTACACGTTCAAAGAATTATGCGATTGCCTTAATAAGACAGGTTTTTAACTTTGCTATTAAAAATGAATTGTTTGCAGGAGAAAACCTAACAGCAAAATTTGGTAAACTTAAAAATGATGACAATCGCCGTATGCGGTTTTTAACGGACAAAGAGTTAAATGATTTATTAGCAGAAATAAAAAAGCATAGTTACAATATTTATTTAATGGCACTCATTTCCGCTGATTGTGGTTTAAGAGCGGGAGAGATTTTCAAACTAACTTGGGCAGTATTAAAGAACGTTTACTATTTTTAAGAGATACCAAAAACGGCAGTAATCGGCACGCTTATATGTCTAAACGTGTTCAAGGTGAATTATCAAAACTCAAATCAGGCGAAGGCAATCAGCTTTTATTTCCGAGTCGCGATGGCGAGCAAATAAAACATATTTCAAGAACTTTTGAACGGGCAGTAAAAACAATCGGACTTAACAAGGGCATCACAGACCGAAAGCAGAAAATTGTTTTTCACTCTTTGCGGCACACTTATGCCAGCAGATTAGTTGACAAAGGCGTTTCCATTTATGAAGTCAAAGAGTTGTTGGGGCATAAAGACATAAAAATGACTATGCGGTACTCGCACTTAGACAAAGAGCGCTTGCGTAAATCCGTGCAAGTATTGGATGAATAATGTTTTTATAAAAAAATTATCATTGCCATTACTTCTTTTTAATACTCCTTTTGATATAAACATATTTGATAAAATTTATATGATACACCAAAAATCGTAAATAAACGATTAACTGGAAAACAAATTGCGTATATACTTCATTTAACTTAAAAAAGGATTAAACAATGAAAGAAATAAAAATTAAAAAACAAAAAAAATATATATCTGCATCGCTTTTTGAGGAAATCAAAGATTTCTTAAAGAATAGGCACGATATCACTCGAAAAGAACTTTGCAATACCTTCAAAATTTTTAAATACAATACTTTAAAATGTGAAGATAGCCGAGGATACGGGGATTGCATTGGGGTTTCAGCTTATTCGGGAAGAAATGCCCTATATACGCCGAAAAGAATTTTGGCATATATTAAGCAAAAATTTGAAATAGTTTCTGAGGACGATATAGATTATTACAACATCCAATAAATCTAACAACTTCAACAAACACTCAAATATTTTTTAATTCTAATTTATGAAAGTTTTTTAATGAATAATATTTTGATAGAAAAAAAGGAACGAGAAAAGCAAAATTTCCCGCTCCTTCCGAGAGAAGATATTGCAGTATCTAATCTCGCCAGTAAAAAAGACAATATCGCAGAAGCTCATAACTTTTTTGATAATGCTATGTTTTACACAGAACATAATATTAAAGTCTTTCCAGTCAAAAGGCAAGACAAAAAGCCATTGTGCGCTAACGGTTTTAAAGCTGCAACTACGGATAAAGTCGTATTGCAGGAATGGAATAAAAAATTCCCCGATTGCAATATCGGCATTCCGACCGGACAAATCAACAATATTTTTGTTGTCGATATAGACGGTGAACAAGGTTTTGAATCTTTAAACCGCCTAGAACTTATCTATGGCAAACTTGACGCTCCGACCGTAAAAACCGGCAAGGGCAAGCACCTATATTTCAAAATGCCTGAAAATGTAGAGCTAAAATGTAGTACAAGCAAAATTGCCGACCACATAGATATTCGAGCTAATGGTGGTTATGTGGTTGCACCGCCCTCAATTCACGAGAATGGACACCGCTATACTTGGGAAAACTTTGTTTCTAATCAAGATTTTCCCGATGCTCCCACTTGGTTGATTTCTTTGATGACCAATGCGGAAAAACAAACTTTGCCCGTTTCAGGCGTGCTGGAAGAAATTTCAAACGCGCCGCAAGGACAACGCAACGACACACTCTATAAGCGTTCTATCAGTCTTATAAGGCGTGCTATGCGTAAAAATCTAAATATGGCAGAAATAAAAGAAAATATTATTAATGCCGCTATACTGTCCGGATTATCAAAAGAGGAATCCATTAAAACTTTTGATAATGCTTTGAAGTTTGTGGAAGAAAATTGCAATATTCCAGCAGATTCTGAGCCGGATATGGACATTCTCAAAACAAAAATCCTTTTGCCCGCCCCAAAATTAAATACCAAAATATTTAAGGGATTGGAAGATTGGGTAATTCAAACGTCTGAAACCACCAACGCCCCTGTTGATTATGTTGCTTTCTCTTTGTTAGCAGGAGCGGCAGGAGTTATCGGATTATCCCGCAGTATTTCCCCTTGGGCAGGTTGGGAAGAATCTTGTTGCCTTTGGATTGGTGCAATAGGAGAACCCAGTTCAGGTAAAACTCCGGCTACAACTCCTATTCGGAAAATTCTCAATAAAATTGAGGATTCCCGAAAAAGTGAGTATTCTGCCCAAATGGCAAAATGGAAACGTGAAAAGGAAGTTGCTAAGCAACGCAAAAAAGAATGGAAAGAAAAAGTCAAAGAAAATCCCGATACTGCAAGCAATTTCCCAAGTTCTGCCATTATTCCACCAAAGCCACAAACTTATCGCTTTGTTTATGGCGATACAACCCAAGAGGCGTTAACCTCTGATATGGAAAAAAACGTTAAAGGGGCTATTATCTTTCGCGATGAATTATCGGCGTGGGTTTCCGGAATGAATCGTTACAATAGCGGCAGTTCAGAACGTGGTTTTTGGCTCGAGGCTTTTAATGGTAATAAGTTTGTTTGTAACCGTGTCAAATTTGACGATGAACGGTTAGAAATTCAAAATCTGCTTGTTTCCGTTTTCGGTACTATCCAGCCTCAAAGGCTCATAGACACGGTTCTTTCCGACCGCGGGGACGGTTTCCTTGCGCGCTTTCTATGGGTCTATCCAGAGCTTAAACCGGCTGCTATCCCGCAAAATATCGCTTTGCCGGAAAATGTGTTGGCAGCATTTAAAAATCTTGATTCTCTGTTAGATCCGTATGCTGATAATGCCGAAAAACAAAAGAAATGCCTGCCGTTAAGCATTGAGGCTCAACAGATTTTCAATACTTGGTATCTTGCCCATTTAAACAAATCACAACAGGAAGAAAGTATTTTGAAATATTTTCTTGGCAAAGGTCAAGGCTATGTTTTACGTTTAGCTTTACTGCTTGAACTGCTATGGTGGGCGGATTCTGAATATCCCGAACCGACAGAAGTTAGTTTTGAGGCTATCCAAATGGCGATTGAGTTGTATGATACATATTTAACCCCAATGTGTGAAAGGGTTTATAATATGTATTACAGCCCTACCGAAAATATTGAGGCTCGCGCCTTAGCAAAGTGGATTATTGAAAATAAACCGCAAAGCTTTATTTTGCGCGATGTTTACAATAACGGCAATGTGGCAAACCTACGCCGCAAGGAGCAGGCAGAAACAGCTGCAAACAGACTCATTGACTTAAATTGGCTAAGCTGTAAATCTTCCCGTGCAGGAAATACGGCAGGAAGATCCCGCAAAACCTACTACGTCAACCCAGAGGTTTATGAACTAGTAAAAAATTATTAGGAAAAAAGCAGACAGATAAAGGGCGGAATTAAACCCCGCCCTTTTGTTTATTATAACTCCTTTTCTTTATAGCTCTATAACTTTGGGAGTATTATTTACTGTTGGCGCTTTCCTTATTTGCATTTTTCCAATTTTACGTTGAAAATCCAATTTGGCTTCATCCGGAAGCAATGGTTGCAAAAATAAACCCATATACGCCACATCTTCAATATACTCGCCATCAGGAGTCTGTAAAGCTTTTACCTGCCAAACATTTTTTATTGTTTCTTTAAAATAAATAGTTGAAGTTCCGTTAATATTATTAATGTTAAGTCTGTTTTTATTTATATCAAAAGAAGACATATTGTCATTATTGGCCTTTGCAACGGCATATACCAAATCACTTAATGAACCGCCAAATCTCTGTGTTTCATAGTTTGGAATCATAACCGAGGCAAAAACCAAAATATTATCCGCATTGGGAATGCTTTTTTTAGCTTTAATCACCCAAGAGTTTTTATTTCTCTCCGCTTGGTATAATTTTATCTTCAATTCAAC
>CASFRQ010000161.1 GCA_949296785.1 uncultured Alphaproteobacteria bacterium | reverse complement strand
TGTACCCCGGGGGACAAATACCGTTGCGCATCTCCCGCAAAATTTTTTTAGGAAAATGAACGCTTATTTCCTTACCGAATAAAAGCGTCAGATTTTTGATAAAGCACGACCGTATTTCCTTTTCAAACTCTTTCTTCACACGGCGAGTCCGCTCCGCGGAAGGAAAAGAAGCCGTCATTTTTTCCAAACGAAAATCAGACAAATCAGAGGCGTAAAGAAGACTTTTCTGTTTTTGTTTTTTAAGTTCTTTCATAACGAACCTCTGAATACATTTTTCAGTTTATGATTCATTATAAAGGAGGGAAGAATATTCTGTCAATATTTTTTATCTCTTTTTATGAACCGTTTGAAAAACTTTTTCAAAAGAAGGCTGTTTCAGAAAATCCTCCAGATTTATTTCCAGTTTATAGCGCCAGTTCGGATACTCCCAAGTGGTTCCGGGAACATTCACCTGATACTCTTGACCAAATACATCTTCCAGCTGAATGAGCAGGATTTTACTGTTCGCTTCGCTTAAAAAACGGTAAACTGCCGAAATTGCCAGGGAAGGAAGTTCTTTTCCCTCCAAAATGGGAAAATCCTCCTTAACCGTATCGGCAAAGAATATTCCCTGTTTGGCCAAAGCCAAAATAATCTCTTTGCGCTCGGCGGCCCTCTCATCGGATTCAAAACGGATTTTTTCCTCGTCCCATCCGCCGAATTTTTCCAAAAATTTCAAATCCGTTCCCCGCCAAAAAGACGGAAAAGGAGACATATCATGCGTTCCCGTCACCACAGTGCAGTCTGTTTCATATTCAAAAGGAGTCAAATAAGAATCAAAACGCTTTTCATACCGGAAAATACGGAAACAAAAAATCTTCTGCTCCTGCATTTTGTCAAAGAAACCTTCCGGAGAAGTCCCTAAATCCTCCCCGATGACAAGGCATTTATTCCGATGGGATTCCAATGCCAAAATACCGGACAATTCATAAAACGGATACCTCAGATACGCGCCGCCCATGCCATCCGGCGCCTGTAAAAACAGTCGTTCCAAAGAAAACACATGGTCCAGCCGCACCGCCTTTGAACATGACATGTATCGGGCAAACAACCGGCGCATAAACCGAAAGCCCGTTCGGGACAGTTCTAAAGGATTCATCGGCGCCAGGCCCCAATCCTGCCCTCTGATATTAAAGAAATCCGGCGGCGAACCGATAGCCACCCCTTTCATGTATAATTCCGGCTGACCATACACTTCCGCGCTGCGCCCGGCCGTCCCCACGGCAATATCCATGTAAAAACCGGTCTTACCTTCGGATTTTTCCTCCAGCTCTCGGCAAGCTCTCTCCAACTGGCCAAACGCCAGGAATTGAAGATATTTTAGATACAGGATGTCTTCGGCATGCGTTTTCGCAAATTCCTCCGCATTTTGGGAAGAACATAAAAATATTTCCGCCTCCTCCTTCGTTTTTTCAAGGCATACCGCCTGATACAACGCATACGGTTCCAAATCTTCCTTTTTTTCTTCGCAAAAAGTAACAAATGCCCGTCCCCTGTCCGAAACCGGTTGTCCGTTTTCATCCATATTCCGGTGGCAAAACTCCTCAAAAAGCAAACGTAACGCTTTTTCCTTTAACTCAGCGACATCCTCGTAAAGAACTTTCTCCGACTCCCGACACTTTTGCAATTTTTCCTGAAAAAGTTCAGAAGAAATCAATACACGAATCTGTTCCGAATCGGTAAATTCCTCTACCTCCGTCACACAGATATACAAGGGATTCAAAAGTAGTCTATGAGTCGCGTAATAAGGACTGGCCTGCGCCGGTTCCTCCAAAAACAAAGCAGATAAAGGATTTACGCCGACCAAACCCGCGCCTTTTTCATGCGCCAGCAACGCAAACTCCCTTAAATCCTTAAAATCTCCGATACCCCAGTTGGAAGCCGAACGCATGGCATACAACTGCAAAGGAACACCGAAAGTCTTTCCCTCTCTTAAATTTTCCGGAACATAGCAGGCGGCGGGAGCCATAATCACTTCCGTCGTCCGCCCGGATGGAGATTTTGTCCCCTCAAATTCAAAAGAAAAGCGGTGATAACCCCAAGGCAGTACGCGCGGAATAAAAATCCTGTATCTGTTATAGGCCTCTCCTTCCAAAAGAAAAGAGGCTTCCTCCTGGAAATCCAAATGAAACTCAAAACATTCCGACTCGCCGGACTCCAAGGTTAAAATCCCCTTTAAAGGAAGATTTTTTTCCTGCTGCGCCACAACGATGGGCAGAAAAAAACCTTGCCGGCCGAACAGTTCGGCAAGCTGGCCTTCCTTTAAAACGACGGCAGGCGGCGTAAAAAAACGCCATTCGTCAGATTGCAGGCGAAAAAGACCGGCTTCCGCTTCATTTAAAGAATCTGCCGGAAAACCGAGCGCTTTTAAAAGAACCTTTTTCACTTGAATATCCGCAACATACTTCGTCTGCGTCTGGTAATCCGTAAAATCCCTTAAAATACCCAGCCTGTCCGACAAAGCTTCAATACATTCTTCATATCTTTCCATCGCGCTGCCCCCGATTTTACTCCTGCCAACCTGTCAGCACTCATCCAAATCCTCACTGTCCGAAACGGGCCCTAAAGGACCGTAGACCATGAAATCCATTCCGTCCAGTTCCTGTGCCGTCGCATGGCGCGCCACCGGTAAGCAACTGCCTCTTTCCGGACGGCTGGAAGGTTTAAAGTAATAAAATTCGTCTGCAATCTCGCTGTCTGAGAACATAATCAAAACCGACCAAGAGGGAATCTCTATCTCCTCCCTCGCGGAAAATATTTTTTCCGTCTCCGGCCCACCGCCCGTCTGAAGCAACACTTTCCAGGACAATTCCTTTATTTCCGGTATTTTCCAACGCTTTACCTCCCCCGTCGCGTTAAAAATCAACAGGTAGTGACGGTTAATACTCCCTTTTTCACTCAGATTGACCATCAACCCCAAACAGGAAGACGCCGCCCTGTTCCAATCGTCGGACATCATTTCCCTTCCTTCCGGAGACACCCACATAACATCTTTCATCAAAGTCCGGCCGATATACTTGCCGGTGAAAAAAGTCCCTTGATGAAAACTGGACGCCTTTTTGCGTAATGAAATCAATTTTCTGACAAAATCAAGCATTTCCTGCGATTCCGACGTCAAAGCGTTCCACGGAAACCAGGATATTTCGTTATCCTGGCAATAGGCATTGTTGTTGCCGCGTTGGGTATGCAGAACCTCATCCCCGCTTAAAATCATCGGCGTGCCTTTGGATAACAGCAAAGCGGTCATAAACGACTGCGCCCGCTTCAGCCGTTGTCTTTTTAATTCCGGGTTTTCGGTCGGTCCCTCTTCCCCTCCGTTCCAACTCCAGTTGGAATTGGTGCCGTCCCTGTTATCCTCCAAATTCGCCTCGTTGTGCTTTTCGTTATAACTGACTAAATCCTGCAAAGTAAAGCCGTCGTGCGCCGTGATAAAATTCACGCTGCTCCACGGGCGGCGACCCTGTTTGGCATATAAATCGGAAGAGCCGGCGATACGGGAAGCAAACTGCGACGCTTCATGTTCGTCCCCTTTTAAAAAGCGCCGAACGGTATCCCGATACTTGTCGTTCCATTCACCCCAACCGGCGGGAAAATATCCCGTTTTATACCCGTCAGGCCCCAAATCCCAAGGTTCCGCAATCAGTTTTACTTTTTGTAGAACGGGGTCTTGCTGTAAAGAGGAAATAAAATTAGACCGCCAGCTGAACTCATTGTGTTCATTACGGGCGTTCGTCACCGCCAAATCAAACCTGAAACCGTCCACCCCCATCGTTTCAGACCAATAACGCAGCGAATCCGTTACCAACTGCAGCACGCGCGGATGATCCACATTAAAAGAAGCACCGCATCCCGTCGTATCATAGTAATACCTCGGGTTTTTATCCAAACGGTAATACACGCCGTTGTCTATTCCTCTGAAACTGAGAGTCGGGCCTTCATGATTGCCTTCGCCGGTATGGTTAAAGACGACATCTAAGATAACTTCAATATTCGCCTCGTGCAGAACGCGCACCATGGTTTTGACTTCTTCCAGCCGTCCGGTAGACAAATACGGTTCGTGCGGCGCCATAAACGCAATCGGGTCATAGCCCCAATAGTTGGTCAATCCTTTGCTCGTTAAAAAACCGGAAGTAAAGAAAGACGCCACGGGTAGCAATTCCAGAGCCGTAATTCCCAAAGACTTCAAGTAATCCACCGCTTCCGGCGCGGCCATTCCCGCAAAAGAACCTCGCTGTTCGGCAGGAATTTGCTCCATCAGCTTGGTAAATCCTTTCAGGTGAGACTCGTAAATAATCGTATCTTCCCAAGGAGTTTCCGGCTTTTTCCAGGAAGCTTCCTCCTCATCCACAACGATGCATTTAGGCATAAAAGGCGCGCTGTTGCGCCGGTCAAAAGACAAATCCCCGCTGCCCGGCCGGTATCCCAGCATCGTTTCGTGAAAGACAATCGGTCCGGTCAGCGCCTTGGCGTACGGGTCAATCAACAGCTTGTTATGATTAAAGCGCAGCCCCCGCTCCGGCGCATATTCCCCGAACACGCGGTAACCGTATCTTTGCCCGGGCATCACGCCGTACACATACACATGAAAAACCTCGTTCGTGTATTCGGGCATGACGATTCGCTGCGTCTCCTCCCCCTTTTCGTCAAAAAGACAGAGCATCACTTTCTGCGCCGAAGAAGAAAACAACGCGAAGTTCGTCCCCTTCCCGTCAAAAGTCGCCCCCAAAGGAAACGGCGAGCCGGATGATATCTTTAATTCTTCACGCATTTTTTACCCCTTAAATAATCATAATCGTTTCATGAGTTCCGTTTTATTCCTTTTATGAGGGCTTCACAAGCTTTATGCTTTGAAATCCCTCCGAATGTTTGGCAATATATCCTTTTTTCCGGTCAGCAACCGGACGGATAAACCAGTTTTCATGTAGGGAAATATCTCCTCCTTCTCCCCCTCCGTCAAAGCCACCTTTTAAACGCCGTGAATTGAAGCTGCCGGCTTCCCCGCCTTTTTCTTCCCGACAGTGTTTAAAAGTCCTTTTTCAGCTCTGGATAATGGAAAAACGCAAGCCGCCGGTTTTCGTCCCGAATATCGTTTTTTCCGCCTCCCCTTCCTTTGATAAAACTTTTACCGCCGGCCGTTCCTGGAAAACGACCTCTTCAGGCATCGCCTGCTTTAACCTGATAAAAACCACGGCCAAAGGCGGTAAAGTCAGATTCAAAGCGTATTTTTTAAAGTTCCATCCGGGGGCCTGCGTCTGCAAAGGACCTAAATTCACTACCCCGCTGCCGCCGTATTTGGCGTCGTCAGTGTTAAGAATTTCCTCGTACACGCCGGGCGTATCCGTTCCCACTCGGTAATTCGGGCGCACCACCGGCGTAAAGTTACAGACAACCATTAAAACCTCGTCTTTTTTCTTCCCTTTCCGGATGAACGAAACGACGGAATTATCCACATCGGACCCGTCAATCCATTCAAACCCTTCGGGCGAGAAGTCCAGTTCGCCTAAAAACGACTCCTCTTTATACAACCGGTTTAAGTCAAGTACCAGCTGCCGTATCTGACGATGTTCCGGATTTTCAAGCAAATGCCAGCTTAAACTTTGGTCATAATGCCATTCCGTGGTCTGCCCGAATTCGCCGCCCATAAAAAGCAGCTTTTTGCCCGGATGCGCGTACATAAAAGCCAAATAAGCCCGCAGATTCGCCCTTTTTTGCCACCAGTCGCCCGGCATTTTGTCAATCAAAGGTCCTTTGCCGTGCACCACCTCATCATGGGACAAAGGCAAAACGAAATTTTCCGAAAAGGCGTATACAAAACTGAAAGTGATTTCATTTTGATGATATTTTCTGGCAATCGGGTCGCGGTGCATATACTGCAATGTGTCATGCATCCAGCCCATATTCCATTTAAAGGTAAAACCCAATCCGCCAAGATAAGTCGGCCGAGACACCATCGGCCAGGCCGTGGATTCCTCGGCAAAAGTTACGACATCCGTTTTCTCCGCGTAAACCCACTCATTAAATTTACGCAAAAAGGCAATCGCCTCAATATTCTCCCTGCCGCCGTACTCGTTCGGCAACCATTTTCCCGGCTCTCTGTCATAATCCAGATAAAGCATGGAAGCCACCGCGTCTACCCGAATGCCGTCCACATGATACTCCCGTATCCAGAACAAAGCACTGGACAAAAGAAAGTTTGCCACCTCGCTGCGGCCGTAGTTATACACTTTCGTTCCCCAGCCTAAATGTTCACCCTTACGGATATCCTCATGCTCGTACAAAGCCGTGCCGTCAAAGAAGCTCAGACCGTTGGCGTCCTTCGGGAAATGCGCCGGTACCCAGTCAATAATTACCCCGATTCCCGCGTTGTGCAAAGCGTCCACCAACGCTTTAAAGTCGTCCGGCGTGCCGTAACGGCTGGTCGGCGCGTACATACCGATAACCTGATACCCCCAGGAACCGTCAAACGGATGTTCCGTTACGGGCAAAAACTCTACATGGGTAAAACCCGACTCCTTGACATAAGCCGGCAACTGTTCCGCCATCTCCCGGTAGGAAAGGGGGCGCCCTTCCTCCACATTAAACCGCCAGGAGCCCAAATGAACCTCGTAAATGCTGATGGGGGCAGACAAAGCGTTGGCTTGTTTGCGTCCTTCTTTAACCCAGCCTTCATCCTGCCATTTGTAAGAGGATAAATCATAAACAACAGAAGCATTCTTTGGCCGCACTTCTTGAAAAAAGCCGACCGGGTCACTCTTGAGAGGCATCGGAACGCCGTCTTTGTTGATGATTTCATACTTATACAGTTCTCCGGCTTTCAAGCCCGGCATAAAAATCTCCCACACGCCGGAACCACCCAACGGCCGCATAACGCAGCGCCGCCCGTCCCAATTGTTAAATGGCCCGACAACACTGACGCGATAAGCATTCGGTGCCCAGACGGCAAAATGAACGCCCTTGACCCCTTGATGTTCCGTCAGATGCGCCCCCAGCTTGTCATAAAGGTTTTTCTGGGTTCCCTCGGAAATCAGGTACACATCCTCCCCGCTTAAGACAGGTAAAAATTGATAAGGGTCTATCGCCTCGTACACAGCGCCGTTTTTCAAAGTGATTTTCAACAGGTAAGTAAAAAAATCCGTTCCTTTCGGATATTCCGCCTGAAACAGGCCGGCGGCGGAAATTTTTTCCATAAACCCTTTCACAGCCCCGATTCGACCGGTTTTAAAATCCAACGCCGCGACCTCTATCCGCTCGGCGTCCGGTTCAAAAACGCGGATAAACAAACCGCCGTCCGCCCCCTCGTGCATGCCCAAAACGGCGAACGGGTCGCCGTAACCCGTCGTTTCTATATCTTTTATAATCTCCGATGACGGTAAATACTTCAAAAGAGCCTTCCTTTCTAAAAAAACAAACTTTGACTTGATAAAGTCCCATCATATATGATTATCCCCCGAATGTAAAAACTTTTCCAAATCTTTCCCATGGACTTTTGTCCGCCCTCTGCGTATAGTGGGGAAAAACAAAGGATAAAAAATGGCTGAAGATACCCTTTTTCACCCGCCTTTCCAATCGTTGTACGCCAACCGCCTCTCCGTTGCGCCGATGCTGGATTGGACGGACAGGCATTTTCGGTTTATGATGCGCCTTATTTGCCGGCGCGCGTTGCTTTATACGGAAATGATAGCGTTGGAGGCCGTCTTGCGCGGCGATCGGGAAAAGCTTTTATCCTTCTCCCCCTGCGAAACGCCATTAGTCCTTCAAATCGGAGGGTCCGACCCTTTTAAAATGAAACAGGCCGCGCAAATTGCCGAATCCTTCGGTTATCAGGGAATTAACCTCAATGCCGGCTGTCCGTCCGACGCCGTTCAAAAGGGCGGATGGGGCGCCTGTTTAATGAAAGAACCCGAAACCGTCGCCGAATGCGTCGCCGCTTTAAAAAGCGCCTCTCGTCTGCCGGTCAGCGTTAAAACGCGAATTAGCCTGGCGGAAAGCAAACAGCCGTATGAGGATATGCGGCATTTTGCCCTCCTTTGCGCACAAGCGGGGGCGGACGGGCTTATTATCCATGCCCGGCAGGCGGTTTTGAAAAAAAACTTCTCTCCCAAAGACAATCGGGGCAAGCTCCCTTTGAACTACAATGCCGTTTATCGTCTGAAGGAGGAGCTGGAAACTCCCTTCCCTTCTTTACCCGTCATTATTAACGGAAACATTACGATTAAAGATATAGATACCCACCTTCCGTTCACGGACGGCGTCATGGTTGGGCGGGCGGCCTACGGCGACCCGTACAGCTTCATCGGGGCAGACAAAAAATATTACAACGATTTGCACCCCGCCCTTTCAAGAGAAGACATTCTTCGGCGCATGATTGAATACGCCCGCGCGCAAAGGCCGCAAAAACCGCTTTACATTACCCGCCATCTGATGGGGCTTTACAAAGGAACCCCTTGCGCCGGGATTTTCAGAAAAGCCTTGATGGAAAATTCTTTGGAAGTTTTGGAGGATTTTCTGTATCGCCACTCAAACGCAAATACCTGAAAAAACAAATCCGTCTCGTCCGACGGAAAATAAAAAAGGAGAAACAAATGATTCACGATAAGAAGCAAATTTTACAAAAAGCCCTTAAAACATGGGGAACAAACGCTCAAATCCTCATTGCCATAGAAGAGATGTCCGAACTGACCAAAGCTCTTCTTAAAAACATTAACCGCGGTAAAGACAACCGTGACCACATTTTGGAAGAGCTTTCCGATGTCCTCATTACTTTGGAACAGATTCAAATGATTTACGGGTTTACGCAGGAGGAAATCAACGGCGCTATTTGCAAAAAAATGGAAAAAATCAGCAAACGTCTGCCCACCGAGGAAATACCCTCCGCCGAAGAATAAATCCTTTTCTCCGACGATGCCTTTTTCCGAATAAAAACAATTATCCAGAATGAAGCGGCGCTTGTTTTTTTCGCCATTTTTTATCGTTTTTTCCTTTTTCCCTATGTCAAAGAATCAAAGAAAAAGACAAAGGAAAAATTCCCGTTTCTTTAAAAGACAGCGAACAGGCGGGAAGTTAAATACCGCCCGCTTTTTTCGCCTCAACGCCGTTTTTAAACGCCCATTCCCGGAACAAGTTTTCCAGACGGTTTTTTATTCCCGCAACAAGCACCAGACGGGAACATGATCGGAAGGATTAGCCTCCCCTCTGACAAACGAGTCGGTTCCGGACGCCTCCAATTTATCGGCCACGGCCGGAGACAGGTAAAGAATATCCAACAACATCCCCATATTCTTTTCCCATGCGCCGAAGCGGTAATCCCAGAAAGAATATAAAAAAGGTTCCGGATGCAGAAGACGCAAAGCGTTCGTAACCCCGGAATACTCTATTTTTCTGAGAGCCTCCCTTACGGAAGGAAGCATCAAGGCGTTTCCTTCATACGCTTTGGCGTTGTACACATCCGTATCCCGGGCAATGACATTAAAATCCCCGCCCAGAACGAAGGGCGTTCTGTCCGCCAAAAGCGTTTGGACTCTTTCCAGCAAAGCCGCCATAAAACGCAGCTTATATTCCAGTTTGGAAGTATCTTGAGGATTTTTTTCCGACGGATTACCGTTCGGTACATACACGCTGATATAATGAACGCCGGCAGCGTCCTTGACTTCCAGATAGCGCGCTTCCTCCTCCCCCGCGCCGGGCAGGTTTTCTAAAACCGGCTCTAAAGGTTCTTTTGATAAAACCGCCACCCCGTTATAAGATTTCTGCCCTCGGACAAGGGCGTTGTACCCCATTCCTTTAATTTCTAAGAAAGGAAAAGATTCTTCGGTTGCCTTTACCTCCTGCAAAAAAACAATATCCGGCGCCGTTTTTGTCAGCCAATTGCCCAACCCTTCCATCCTTGAACGAACGGAAGCCACATTCCAGGTCGCTATTTTTTTCATGTTTGTCTCCTAACCCTTTTAAATCTTTCCATAGGCGCTTCTGTTTTCTTACCTTATTTCAAAATGTCGTTCGTCTTTCCCCGACCCGAACTTTTTTCAAAGAAACAGAGACTCGGCTTTTTTTATTTTACTTTGCCTTTTTTTCTCCGTATTGTGAAGGAATGAAAAAGATTTATTTATTTTTATTCGTTTTTCTTATTTATATCTCTTGTCCGTTCGGTTTGCAAGCGGATGACGGATTATGCAACGAAATTGATTTCGGTCCGGCCGATTATAAAATCCTTTTAAATAAAGGAACGCCGGAATATTTATGGGCTTCTCCCGAACAATTAAAAGAATGGCTGCCGGATACTTCTTATGCAACAGTCAACGGACTAACCATTTCCCACATGGGGATGGTCATCCGAAATATGAACTTTACAGCTCAAAATATTCAAAAAGGTGCCTGCATCCGTCTGAAAACAATTGAAATAGAATTTAAACTGGATGACTTGCGTGTTTATCTGAATAATGAATACAAAGCAGGTTCCTGCCCATACCAGGCAATTTTAGACCATGAAAACTATCATGTCCGGGTAGCGCAGGAAGCTTTGGAATTTTATGCGCCTGATTTTCAGGAACAAGTCGGCGTTTTGATTGAAAACATTCCGCCTGTTTATATTGAATCTCAGGAACAAACAGAACATTACGGCAACAGCATCATTACCTATTTGGTTAAAAACCTGCAGCCTTTGATTTCTTTTTTGAATAAAAAAGTTATTGAGAAGAACAATGAAATTGACACACCGGAAAGCTATCAGGCAACTCTTGCCTTATGCCCCGTCTCCGATTGGAAGCTTGATGAATGACCGAAGTAAAATCAACCCTAAAAAATGATATGACCGATATAAGGAAAAACGCCGTTCAAATTAAAATTATCCCCTGTTCCTGGAGAAAAAGAACCGCTTTTTGGTTAAGTTTTTTCCCAGTTTTTCACTTTTTCTTTTTACAATCAGCCGCCCCCTCTTTCAAAAACAGCTCTTCCAAAACAAGATATCTGACGCTTTTTAACTTCTTGCTGATTTTTATTTTCTTATCAAAACAAGCACAAGCTTCCCCGTGCCCTTATCCTGAAAAAGAACCTTTTGTCAAAGCAATATTGCAGGCGGTGGAACCTATCTACTATAATCACTTATCCTCCAAAGACTTTCATTTATTTGCCCTGCAAAACCGTTTTGAACTGTATTCCAACAATCCGGAACTGTATCATCAGGAAGGGACAATGCACGGTCTGACCCTCAGCAAGATGGAGGAAAAAACCTTCCTTCAAACGGTGCTTGTCCCCGTGAAAGGAGGATTCTGCCTTTATCCTGTTTCTTTAACTTTAACCGTCGGTTTCAGCAAAATGGCGGTTTTGATTGATTCCCGATATGCCCCCGATTCTTGCCCCTATAAAGCAATCATGGAACATGAAAATGAACATGTTAAGACAAACTACTATACTTTACGTTTTTACCTTCCTTTTATCCGAGACGCCTATCAAAAAGCCCTGTTAAAGATAAAACCGGTCTTTTTTGCCACTCCCTTGCAACAAAAAACGGCAACGGAACATATGATGGAATTCTTGCAAAAACAAACCCGACCTATTTTTAACTTTTTCAACCAAGTGCAACGACAGGAAAATCAAAAGCTGGACACGCAGGAAAGTTATTTGCGGACACAGCTTTTATGCCCTGTTTCCGATTGGTAGGCTTACAGTTTTAAGAAAGCTTCATAAAATCTTTCGTTCAAAAACGGTCCTGATATTCCCTCTAAAAAAAGCCGGACAGGAGGTTATTCCTGTCCGACGCAAAAACTCAGAGAAAGCTTTTATTCTTTTTAATAAGAATTTCCGCCCCGCTGGGAATAAATCAAAGTATTGGTTGATGCATTATAAAACAAATCTGAACTGAGTTTGACTACTTCATCCGCCGCATTCAACCTGTCATCAGCCTCCTCATAAAATACATAAGGGATTCTTTCCGACGAATAAGCCTGCCCGTCCGACGGTCTGTTATTTAACTTACCGACAGATTGTACATAATTTACGGAAGGATTGGCCAGATAAGAATAAATGGCATCCGTCATATTTGCAGCCGCCGGGTTTTCAAGCTGAAAATTCCCGGCCGGATAGGCCAGATAATCTTCAAAAGCCATTTTCTGAGCCGTATCTTTCCCATGTTTATCGGAATAATCCCGATAACTGATCAAATCTTTCAATGAATAGAAATTTCCAAACAAAGAAGAATTATATGTACCGTTATTAATAACCGATTTCAAACTTTTACCGGTATTTTCCACTTCCAAATTCTGAAGTTCCGTTATCAACTGCTTTCCGGAAGCGTCCAAAGACGCATTCTGAACCGTAATTCTGTTAATTTCCTCCCTGGATGCGGAAGAAATAGGATGATTGTTTGCAATCTCTTTATGTTCCGCCGCCAAAAGGTAACGACCGAACAAAAACGGCAACAAATCCGGATCCCATTCTTTATTTTTTAAAGAATTGGAATTCAACTTAACGACATATGTCCCCGAACTGGAAGCATATGAAAATCTGGCCGGTTCATTTCTGAACTTTCCCGTCGCGTCCGTCGGATCGTTATTAAAATCAGTTACCCAGATTTCCACCTTTTCGGAAGGAATCTTTTTAACAATGGATTTTCCTTCCTCTGTAGAATATAAAATATCCAAAGCCTGAGTTAGTTGATTATACAAAGCCGAATCCGTCTTTTGCGTAATTTGCGTTTTATCAACGGAAGAAAAAGACTGATATTGCACATCATATATGTTTGCCTTTAGCCAAGATAAAGCCGCACTCGTTTCCTGAGGTTTATCCGGATCCGGCTTACTTGGCTGTGCCGGCTCCGATGGAGTGTGATGACCATTGTCCGGAATTTCCGGGGAACATGGCATCGTGCAGCTGGCGAACAACATCGTTCCGCACAACAAAACCAAAGCCGCCGCTTTTTTTGTGTGGCGCTTCTTTTTATCGCCGCCCTCTTGGTTTTCTGTTTTTTCGGAATGAAGTTTTTCCAATTTATTTTTCAAATTTTCAAAACGGGCAGCCATCTTCTTCAACAAAAGACTTTCATTTTCCGTCCTCTGTGCTTTCTTTGCCAATTTGTTTTCCAACTTTTCCCTCATTTTTTCCCCTTATCCTCCGTAAAAAATCTTTTGACACCGGAATATGAACCTAAAAAACTATCCCCCAAAGTACCTTTAATAATTTTGCCAATCAATCCTGAAGCTCCAGTCAACAGACGGCTTATGAACATAAACCGGACGAGGCTTTGAAGGTCTGTGCGGCGGTTTTGGCCGGCTGGGCCGTCCATGAAAAACCGGCTTGTCATAATCAACCGAGACATGTACGCGGGAATCCACTGTCATTCCGGGATCCAAGCAGACACATCCGGACAGCGACATGACAGTTAACGCACCGGCAAGCAACAATCCCGCTTTTTTAAACTTTTTCATTTTCCCGTTTTCCCTCACTTTAAAACTTTTTTTTTGACCTTCCCCGGGATATTAAACAGAATCTGCGCCCAATCATCCCGAAAGGAAAAGCCAAAACTTTCTCTATAAAGAAAATGTAATCTATTTTCTTTATTTTGTCAAGAATTTTATTGATAGTTTTAAATCAAAAGCGGATTCACTTACCTGGTTTTTACAAAACCAGCTTGCCGAATTCTTTGAGCCGTTCCCGCGGAAGAATAGGAAACCACCCTTCTCGGAGCCTCAAAAAACTCCAAATCCTTGTCCCATTCATAACCGTAAACGTATGAAAAACCGAAAAGGTCTTCATTATCAACATACGGAGAATCGTTTCCCGGTTTCCTGTTCATTTTTTCAACCGCCGTCTGATAAGGGTGAGAATAGTCGTCTGAATATGAATACCAAGCGTCCACGGCATCGAAAGCATACCTGTTGTCAAGCTGTTTATTCTGCCCGTACGGATCATCCAAATATTTTTGGAAGAAAAGCCGGTCTGCCCTTTCTCCGGAAGAAGCGGCGGTCCGTTCATAAGATTTTAAAACGGAGGCATCATAATAATACCCGTAAACATCGTCCTCAACCGGACGAATTTCGTTCAGCTCAGTAATTACCTTCAGTCCCGCCGTGTGAAGAACGGCATTTTCCACCGTCTTCAAATCTTTCCATTCAGTACGGGACAAATCCGACGGACGCAAAGACATATCCCCCTTCACCTTTTCAAGACGAATTTCTTCAAAAGCACGGCTTAGAAGGAAAGGCACAAGATCAGGTTCCTTTTTCAAAATTCTTTCATCCAATGTGATAACCGATTCTCCCCAATATGAATCATATGATACGGAAACAAGACCTTCTCTCCTTGTTTTTTCCACATCAATCCAAACATCGCGGAGGCTGTCGTCACCCATCTGCCGATGTCCGGTCGGAGTCATATCCAAAAGGGAAAGAGCAGCCCTCACCTGATCAGCATAAACATCACTTCGGACAGAATTTTTTAAATCTTGAAGGTATGAGACATTTTGAAAATACCCTCCTTCAATAGCCAAAGCTTGGCATCCCGTTAAAGGGAAAGCCCCCAGCCCGGCGGCAGCCAAAAGGAAAACCATTCCTGCTTCCTTGATTCTTCTCGGTAATTTTCCTTTTCGTTCTTTGCGCTGTTTCAAATTCCCGTTTTCCATGGTTGCCTCCATACATTTTTATCCAAGACAATTAACTTTTTTACTTTTATAACCTTTTTTTTGACAAAAAACAACCCCTTCCTTTTTCAAAGTCGTGAGAAAAAACGAATGGATTTTAACCCTCCCGAACAACCGAAAAAAGCCGGCATGTTTATGCCGGCCGTCGCTGTTAAAGGAGGCTTCAGTTTCCTTGCTCTTCATAAGCATCAATTTTTTCGCGCATTTTTTCCAAAGAAGGATAAACCTCTTCCAAAGTATCGGCAAAACCAATAAAGTTATCTTTGAATTCGTTAATAAACCCCTCTTCCCTCATGCGCCGCATATGATCTTTTATCGCGTTCCAGAAGCCGTCAAAATTCAAAAAAAGCATCGGCTTTCTCTTTGCCGTCCCGATTTGGACCATAACGGCAAATTCGGAAAACTCATCGTAAGTTCCCCAACCGCCGGGGCCGATTAAAATCGCGTCCGCATCCTGAATCATCTTGTCTTTACGAACAGACAAATTTTCAACGACGATTTTCTCCGCGTTATTGTCAAAAAGGGACTCGTCTTTACATTGTAAATCCAAAAGCTTCTGCGTCGTAACGCCGATGACATACCCGTTTTTGGAACGCGTCCCGCGGAAAACCTGACCCATCAAACCTTCATCCCCGATACCGAAAATCAAAGCAGAGTCCTTTTCCGCCAACATCTGTCCCAGCTGAAACATCCTTTCATCGTACTTCGGATGGATTTCAGGCGAAGAACCGCAAAAAACGGCAATTTTTTTAAATTTCATCATAATCCCCTTTAATCGCTCTTTTCGTTTTTTCCGATATGAAGCGAAAAAACGACTTAAAACTTAAAGAAAGAAAAAAATATAAAAGAGCCGATAAAAAAAAGCAATGAAAAAAAAGAAAGAGAAAGAATGGGATAAAACTTGAAAAGAAGGCGCAAGATGTTTAAAATATTTTTCGTCTTAATAATAAGGGCTGTTCGCCTTTACCTGACCCAAGGGAGGATTTATGGTTCAATCTGCTTATTTAATTGATTACACAAGCAAAGCCGCCAAGGGGGAACTCCCCTTACTGGTCGGTCAACAAAAGGCATTGGAACGTGTACTGCATATTCTTATCCGCGAATCAAAAAACAATCCCGTCCTGGTTGGACCGACCGGCGTCGGTAAAACAGCTCTTTTTTACGGACTGGCGCAATACACTGCCTCTCCGACGGCTCCCGCTTCTTTAAGAGATAAAATTTTCGTCGGTATCAATACGCAGGAACTGATTTTAAAAAGTACTTCGCAGGAAGAATATGAAAAAAACCTAAAGGATGCTTTAAGTGAAATTATCCGTTCTCACGGGAAAATGATTTTATTTGTCCAAGATATCAGCCTCCTGGTGCCTCTGCCTTCCAACCCCGAAAACGCCGAGGCGGGAAAATTCCTTCGTCTTGCGGTAAAAAGCGGGGATGTTTCCTGTGTCGTAGAGACAGACCTTTTTCACTATAAAACCTATCTAGAATCAAATAGTCAACTTCTCCAGTCGCTGGAAGCTCTTTTTATTGACCCGGTTTCACCGAAAGAAGCCGTTGAAATCGTAGATAAAACCAAAGGGCGTTTTGAAAACCATTACAATCTTGAAATTCCGACGGATGTCGTGGAAAACGCCGTCGCTTTGACTCAGAGATATATAAAACAGAGAGTCCTCCCGGAAAAAGCGATTGATTTACTGGATGATTCCGCCAGCCTTTTCACTTTAACGGCGCCGGCGGATGCTCCCAGAGTACTGACAAAAGAATACTTAAACAAAACCATTGCCGCCTGGACGGGGGTACCTTTGGATAAAGTGGATTCGGAAGACAAAAAACGCCTGGCAACAGCGGAGGATCATCTGCGCCTGCGCGTCATCGGGCAGGACAGTGCCGTCTTGGTGGTCGCAAACGCCCTAAGAAGAGCGCGCTCAGGTCTTCAGGATCCAAACCGTCCGATCGGCTCTTTCCTGTTTATCGGTACAACCGGCGTCGGTAAGACGGAGTTGGCAAAATCTTTGGCGGAATTTATGTTTGACGACGAAACGGCCCTGGTCCGCATTGACATGTCCGAGTACATGGAAAGATCTTCGGTTTCTCGCCTTATCGGACCGCCGCCGGGAACACCGGGATATGAGTTGGGCGGCCTTTTGACGGAAGCTGTTCGGTTGAAACCGTATCAAGTTGTTCTGTTTGATGAAATTGAAAAAGCGAATCCGGATATTTTAAACTTGATGTTGCAATTGCTGGATGACGGTCGCTTGACGGACAGCAAGGGGGTAACGGTGGATTTCAGGAACACCATTATCATTTTAACCTCCAATGTCGGCGCAAATCTTCCCAGTTATCAAAGAACGGAGGCTTTAACGAACTATTTCCGCCCCGAATTTTTAAACCGCGTTGACGATATCGTCTCTTTCCATCAATTATCTGAGGAAGATTTGCGTAAAATCGTGGACATCCATTTAAATAAACTGTTAAAAAGGGCACGCGGACTCGGTTATGAAATCATTGTGGACAATAAGGCCAGAGATTGGTTTGTGGATGAAGTCTTCACATCAAAATTCGGTGTCCGTGCGCTGAAAAGGCTGATTCAGTATCAGGTGGAAAACCCGCTTTCCGCCCTGATTATGCAAGAAAAAGTCAATCCCGGGGATCAAGTACTCGTCACACCTGACCCTGAAGGCAGGAAACTTCGACTTTTCTCAAAATCCAGCAGAGCCTCCGCGGCCGGAGGATAAGGAGGCTCCTACACCTGCAAAAAATGATGCGATTGTCGTGGTCATGGCATCCGCTTTTAGTGGGTAACAAATGTCTGTTTCCGGATAACAAAAGCAAAAAAGAAAAAAACGAGCAATTCGCCAAAGGCGTTATACGAAGAACCGAAGATAAGGAAAAGACGGCTTAACAAAAAGCCTCCTGTCTGAAAATACGGTAGCAAACCGCCAAATGTGTATCTAAAAAACAAGAAAAAAGAGGATATTTTATGAGTACCCGAACTTTAACACGAGACCTTTTGGAGTGGTTTGACAAAAACGGCCGAGACCTCCCCTGGCGAGAAAAAGGCGGCGCTCATTCGGATGCTTATGCCGTTTGGATTTCCGAAATCATGTTGCAACAAACAACAGTCAAGACGGTTATTCCCTACTTTCATAAATGGATGAAAAGGTTCCCGACGGTCAGGTCTTTGGCCCGCGCCCCGTTGGAAGAAATACTCCTTATGTGGCAAGGACTGGGTTACTATACAAGAGCAAAAAAGATTTACGAATGCGCCCAAGTTCTGGTTCAGCAATATGACGGACAGTTTCCTCCCAGTAAAAAAGAACTTTTAAAACTGCCGGGGATAGGCCCTTATACATCCTCCAGCATTATGGCATTCGCTTTTAACAAACCGGAAACTGTCATAGACGGCAATGTCGTGCGCGTCCTGGCTCGCCTGGACGGTATTGAAGAACCGGTCACGCCGCCGGATTTTGAAGCCAGAGCTCAGGAACTCACCTCACAAGAAAGACCTGCAGATTACGCCTCCGCTATTATGGATTTGGGGGCAACCGTCTGTCTTCCCGCCAACCCGGAATGTCTGTTCTGCCCTTGGCAGAAAGAATGCAAGGCGTTTCATATGGGTTTAACGGACAAGATTCCTTCAATAAAAAAACCGAAAAAACTCTTTAAAAGAGGAAATGTTTTCTGGATTGAGAATGATAAGGGTGAAGTTCTGCTTCGTAAAAGGGAAGGAAAAGGGTTGTTATCCGGTTTAACGGAATTCCCTTGGAATGAGGATGAAACTTTTCCCTTTGAAGCGGATTGGGAAAAAGGAGGCGTCGTTTCGCATACTTTCACGCATTTTCACTTGGACCTGACACTTTATAAAACACGTCTGGCCGCCGAGAAAGAGCTTCCGGAAAACGTGGGAGGATTTTTTACGCGAACAGAAGATTTCAACAATTACCCTTTTTCAACTTTAATGAAAAAAGTGATAAAACAAGCCACGGGGAAAAAGTCTTCTCCCCGTGAAAAAGGACATGGAGGAGAACCGGTTCAAAAGCTTTTTTCATAAATCAAAAAATCAAAGACTCACTTATGATAAAAACAGGATAAAAATCCATTGTTCTTAAATAAAGGGGCCTTATTCTCCACCTTAGGCCGAAGGGGCACCTTTTCTTTAGAAATTGGATTTTTTATTTTCTTTTTTTCTGATTTTCAGGCTTACTGACCTCCCGGGAGAGAGGAACACTTAAACAACAAACCTCTTTTTTCTTTTTCCCAAAAATAAAAAACATCCTATATCAATTAGGACTCTTTTCATGGCTTTAGGTGTATTTTTTACCCTTTGAGTGAAAGTAAAAAACAAGCGGGATAAAACGCCCCCTTTTATTTTTAGCACATTGGCGCACTGCCCTTTTCCTCACCTGGCCGGTTTCCTTTTTTGAACCTGTCTTCCCTCTTTTTCCTTTAACAGAAAAAAATAACGTGGAAAAATGGATTTAGAATAAAAAAAGCGTGTTTTTCAATTCCTTTAAATCTATTTTATCATATGCGACTCGGCGAAATATCCGAGAAAAAGGGAAATACCTCCTTTTATCCGTATATCGCTTTTATATCCGAGACAGGCGTATCTATATATAGTTTTAAATGAAAATCATCCTAAAGTAATAACCGTCACGGGCATATTTTGTATCATCTCATCCCAGTAAAACATATTCAAAATCAGGAAAATAAACCAAGCCAGCAAAAACGCGTTTAAGAAAATATTGGCGTTTTGTATCTGAACCGGTGTGTCGGGCAAATCTTTTTCAGGCATATTTTTGACAAGAAAATAAATCTCTTCCTGTCGTTCAATATTAAACTGCTTCACACGGCCGGGCATCCAAAAAGATTCAATAAGAGCAACCAGGTAAGGAATACCTGTCCAACAAAAAATAATATAAAATATCCCCCAACGCCCCTGCTTTAGATAAAAACGATGCGCGCCGAACATACCGAAACTTAAGGCCAACAGAACGCCCGTTGAAACATGCCGGCATCTGGGATTATAAAGCCTGATAAAATAATTTTTTTGGTTTTTCTGCAGGCTTTCAAACTGTTTTATCATTTCCATATTTTTTCTCCCCTGAAATATGGAATAAGTTTAAATTTTTCTCTCAAAAAAGCAATATGGACGAAAGTTTTTTTTCAAAAAAATAGCCACGAACAAACGGTCGTCCTGTTGGAAAAAAGTCTTTCAAGTCTATTCACAACATAAAGGACAAGCGCAAACTTCAGCATGATGCTTTAAAGCGGCTGCTTTCGCTTCTTGATATGAACCAAAAAAGCCTAAATAAGTCCGGTTGACGAACACAGGCAAATTCATACAGGTATCCACATGGATTTCAAAACTGCCATTTGAAGAAGGAGCTTTATCTATGTAATATTGAGAAAACATGGCGGCCTCCTTTCATTTAATAGAAAGAATGACATCAAAGGCGCTTGTTGTTTTTCTTATGAACCCCTTTAGTTTCATCTAAGAAGAAATCTTCTTATAATTTTATTATACATAAAAATCTCAAAAAAATCAATATTTGCCGTTTTACTGGACAGAAAACTAAGACAACCCCTTTTTTAAATTCATTCCACCTAAAATCAGATAAAAAAACCTTTCACAGCTTTCCTTTTCCGTTCCCGCATATCCATAAAAAAAGGAGCCTTACGAGGCCCCTTTCTTAAATTACCGAATCAGATTAAAAATCATACTGAACTTGGAACCCGAAAAGATTCGCCCGCGTATGATATTTCATTTCCAATTTCGTCCCATCAATTTCATGGCGAGCCGATGCGTCATGAACAAACATGTAAGTATATCCCGCGTCAAAAGTAACATTCTTATATTTATATGACAATCCTGCGGACAGCCAAATACGGTTGTTGTCCGGAATACGGGCCGTTCTGTACTCCGCGCCGTTAATCGGCGTTTCGTCGTAACTGATACCCGCTCTGAAAGTCAATTTGTCAGAATGATAGTATTCTGCGCCGAAAGAAGCCATCCATGTGTTTTTCCAGTTTTCTTTTGTCACCAATGGTCCATTAGGAGACAAAGAAGACTTGATAATCAAATCGTCAAAACGGGACCACTTTGTCCATTTAGCCATCGCCGCGATACCGAATTTTTCATTCAGCTTGGAATAGGCGGACAACATAAAGGATTCCGGCGTCGTCACTTTTGCCGTTCCCGGCCCCCAGGCAGCTGTCCGACCCAGAACCTTCATAGAATGATGTCCGTGCAGTTTATGCGTAATTTTTGAACGATAAGATAAGCCTATTCTCGTATCTTTCACCGGTTCAAACATAATGCCCAGATTATAACCGACACCCCAATCGTCCCCTTCTACTTTACTGCGCATGGAGGCCATCGGAGAACTCGCCAAAGCATAAGGATAATTCGTCAGATTAGCATACATTCTTTGAAAATTGATCCCCGCGCCAACGGACCATTTATCATTCACCTTATAAGACAAACTCGGCGTAATATCCAATCCTTCAATGGAAGAATATTTGGCATGGGAAGCGCCGACCCAATCCGCCCTATAATTCGTGGATAAGCCGAACGGCGCATAAACGCCGAGACCGAAAGTAATATCTTCATTAACGGGTAACTGCGTAAAGAAATGCGGCGCCGCCTCATTCAAAACAATCGTCCGGTTGGAATAAGGAGTTAAAGAGTATGAGGTATCCTGACTTAAATTAACGGAACCTTTCACTTCACTCTTGATATTCATGAGGACAACACCGACCTGACCACCGGCAGTTTGTTTCAACCCCATACCCGCCGGATTAAACGCCAAAGCGGAATAATCGTCGCCGACCACACCGGCGCCCGCGTAAGAACGGCCCAAACCCGTTACACTGTACTCAAGCAGCTGGAACCCCGCCGCCTGTGCCGAACCGGCATAAACAGACAACAAACACGCGCCGGACAAAGCCGCCGACCACAAAGATGTTCTTTTCATTTTACTTTCCTTTTTTTAC
>CASFRQ010000160.1 GCA_949296785.1 uncultured Alphaproteobacteria bacterium | reverse complement strand
TAAGAGTAACAGCTGCGCTGGTTAACGGCTAAAGGCACGCCGTTCCTGTCATAAATACTGCCTCTGGAAGAGGAAAGAACCTGAAAGGAAATCCTATTCTTATCCGATAAAATCTGATATTTTTCCGCTTCAATAATCTGTAAAAAGTACAATCTGGCAATCAGGACAAAAAACAAAACGACATAGAAACCGGCCAACAAACCCAGCCGGTTATTCCAAACCCTTACTCTTTCAGACAGCCACCTCATATCAAATCATCCGATATTGAAAAGTAGATTTTGGAACAAATTCCCGCCACAAAAGGATAAAAAGCGCATAAAAGCATCCATTGCATCAAATCATACACAAACGGCACCCACGCCCGCAAAATCAAACAAGCCAATCCCCATTTCACGAAAAGAACGCCCGCGGATTGTAAAACAAAAACGCCCCACAGGAAAGAAAAAGAATGCGTATATAAAAAACGCCTTTGATAATAGGACAATATATACATCAAAGTCATGGAAAAAGTTTCCAGGCCTAAAGGACTAAAAGACAAAAAATCCGTTAAAAGTCCCAAAATAAAAGCTTCCGTCACTGTCAGCATCTCAGGGGCATAAACGGCAAAATAAAACAGACAGACAAGAACCAACGGCGGTCTCACCAACGGCATAAAAGAAACGGAAATCGGAAGGAAAACAATCAGCATCATTAAAAACGAAAATAAAAGAGGCAGGTTTTTAGACAGCCAAAAAGACATTTTCAGCCGAAAATCACTGACAATCACCTTATTTTCTTCTTTCATTTGTCTTCACAAACCCTTTAACCCATTTAAATTAAAGAAAGCTGCGGCATTTCACGCCGTTTTTATACATTTTGCCGTTTTTTTATTTTACAGGCCTCCTTTACCGGCTTCTCCCTTCAAAAAACAACTGTATTTACCTAACAGCAATATTTGCCCGGCGGAAAGCTTTACCTAAAAGAGGCTGCCGTCTTTTTTCTCCGTATATTTTTTACTTTTTTTACCCCTTTCCTTTTTTACTGTCTTTTTGTCCTTTTATCTCTTTGTTTTCATGAAATTCCCGCTTATAAACCGTTTTTTTCAAACTTTTCAAAAAAACAAAACCGAACAGCCTGCAATCATAACCGGAAACGGCCGAACGCCAAAAATCCGCGCATTCTCCGTTTCCATCCAAAAACGCAAGGCAATCCAAAATATCCATTCCCCTTTTCTGCAAAAAAACGCGCCCCTAGGGACTACTCGTCTTCCTCCTCCAACAAAAGGGCATCCGAAAGACCAAAATCAACCAGTTGAACAAACTCTACCTTGTCAATTTCCGCAAACAACTTGACACGGATTTCTTTTCCTCCCGCATCCACCACCGTCCCGACAGCCAACCCGGAAGGATAAACACCAACATGACCGGAGGTTAAAACCTTATCCCCCACTTGGATTTCAGCATCCTCCGGTAAAGCCGTCAATTTCGGGTAAGGCGTATTATCCCCTGCCAAAATGCCGCTGATTCTTTTTCCGCCGACCATCACGGGAATCCTGGAGGTAATATCCGTCGTTAAAAGCAGACGGGAAACATTATCCCCCACCTGAATACTCCTTCCTAAAACGCCGTCGCCGGACAAAGCAGCGTCCCCTTTTTTAACACCTTCTTTTTTCCCGGCCAAAACAACAACCGTCCTGGAATAGGTGTTTCCCGCGTCCGCAACGATGCGAGCACTGACAACCTTCGCTTCCCGCGGCGGAGAGTAGTTCAAAAGCCGCGCCAGATGCATGTTATCTTCTTTCAGACGCAAAGCGGCGGCCATCCATCCTTGTAAAATATGATTCTCGCGCTTCAGTTCCTCATTTTCTTTCTTTAGGTCCATCCATGAAGAAACCTCCTCCATCCCTCCTTTGACCCACTTTACCGGCTGGTATAAAACGGAAATCACGGGAGATAACAGAACATTCAAAGATAAACGTATCTCTTCAATAAAAGGCCGTCCAGACATTCCCAAAAGCAACAAAAATAAAGCCGTCAAAAGAAAAATAAACGGCTTAAAGCGTTTCAGAAACTGCCGGATATCCCGAAGATAGTTCATACGGTTTTGCATCGGCCCTCACACGCCCCACCGGCACCCAGACACCGGTCATAACTCCATCAATCAGCTCAATTTTTCACTGCGCGCCCTTCAAGGGGAAACCGCGGCTTTAAAAAAGGACAAGCCGTCGGTCAAGCGCCGCCAAGTTAATACATACTTGTCAAAAGGTTTTCAAACTTGGAAGACTCTTCCAAAGCGCGCCCCGTCCCGACAGCTACGCAAGTCAGAGGATCCTCCGCGATGGAAACCGGCAAACCGGTTGCTTCCCTCAAAACGACATCCAAATTGGACAGGAGGGCGCCGCCGCCCGTCAAAACAATCCCTTTATCCACAATATCTGCCGCCAGTTCGGGCGCCGTATGTTCCAAAGCGACTTTGACAGCCTCCACAATCTGGCTGATAGGTTCGGCCAGACTTTCGGCAATCTGTTTTTCCGTCACGGTAATCTCTTTCGGAATACCGTTCATCAAATCCCGTCCTTTTATTTGCAACGGTCGTTCTTTGCCCGCTTTCGGCGGAATGGCGGATCCGATGGCCTTTTTAATTTTTTCGGCAGTCGCCTCACCGATAAGCAAGTTATGATTGCGCCGGATATAACTGATAATCGCTTCGTCAAACTTATCCCCGCCCATACGAAT
>CASFRQ010000159.1 GCA_949296785.1 uncultured Alphaproteobacteria bacterium | reverse complement strand
CTTGATAATATTGAAAAATTTCCCCCTCTTTTGTTTCTTTTCTTTTTAAATTACCATTCGGCCAATAAAATTCAGCATCACCCTCTTTTGTTTCTTTTCTTTTCAAATTACCGTTCGGCCAATATTGTTCCTTTTCACCCTTTAGATTTTCCCGACTTTGCAAGTTTCCATTCGGCCAGAATGTTTCAATTTCATATTTATCCCCAAATTTTTCTCTTTTTTCTAACACGCCGTCCTGATTGTAATAAGACCAAGTACCCGTTTTAACTGATTTAGAGGTTCTGAAATTGTCCTCAGGCTCCGGGTTAAAAGGAAATTCCGGATTAATTTCATACGTTCCTTCTGCCTTTATATGTCCGTTTTCCCAATAAGAGCGGTATGTTCCGCACAAAAATTCATCCGTTATCTCTTCAAAAAACCTACGACTGCCGAAATCATCGTATTCTGGCATTTCATACTCGTCCGCCGTCTGCCAATAGCCGTATTTTTTAACGGCATACTGATATTCAGCTTTTAAGTGTGTTTTATCTTCATCATAGTATTCCTGCTTCGTTAAAATTTCCTCAGATTGATCTGCCATCAAAACCTCCTTATTAAAAAAAGAGTAAAATTCCTTTTACAGCCGAATACCTTCTCTGTTAATGATTATTTTGCGCTGTTTTTCTGGCAACCTCGGTCAGGTTTTTCTTTTTTGAAAGCGTCTGTTTGTTTACCAAAGCGGCAACCGTTTTTACCACCGACGGCGGACACTTACTTTCTTCCGCCAATTCTTTCAAATTTTCATGGTCAAACGGTAAACCGTATTCATCAAACAGCTTCAAAATTTTTGTATCGGCCGCACGACGCGTAGTCTCAAGATACAAAGCCGGCAAAGAAAGAGATTTTTCACCAAACGCATTGCCCTCTTTATAGAATCTTTTTGTAATGGGAGCCTTATTCCCTTTAGAACCGTAGGAAGTCTGTTCCAGCAATGAACGAATAACAGATTCCGGCTCGTAATTGATAAAAGCTTCTTTAAAGCATTCCAGGGAATTTTCAATTTTTCCCTCTTCTGCCATTTTTTCAATCAAATTATTAACCTGTTTTGCTGGCAAAACAGACTGATAAAAAATATCATGCCAATTTGCCATACCGTTTTCATCCAAAATCTGTAATCCTTGGCTGTCGCGTCTGTCCTCCGCCTCATCGGACAAATCAATAACTTCTTCCGGTCCAAGATACTCTTCCTCAAGAGGCTTTTTAGCTGCTCTTTTCGCTTCTTTAAAAGCAGCGCGATCTTCAACCATTTGAGCTCGCGTCATACCGTCTTTTAAAGCCATCTTGTTCAGTTTTTCTTCCAACTTTCCGAAGTATTCAGCCATTTTTCTCTCCTTTTTTCCTCAAGCTGTTTTTTATCTATAGAACAGATATAACATTTTTTGACAAAATTTTCAAGAGATTTTTTATCGGAAATCCGCTCTTTTTTTCCTATGTTTTTATGAAAAAAACATTTTCATTTTTCTAAAAAAATCCTATTCTCTAAAAGAAAGCAATTTTATTAGGGAGGATATCATGTCAAACCGCTTTATTTTAAATGAAACCAGTTATCACGGCGCGGGCGCCGTAAAAGAATTGATACCGGAGGCTGTCAACAGAGGCTTTAGAAAAGCCCTTATCGTCACGGATGCCGACTTGGTTAAATTCGGAGTCGTTAAAAAAGTAACAGACCTTTTGGACGAGCATCAAATGCCTTATGCAATTTTTGACAAAGTCAAAGCCAACCCCAGCGTTTCTGTCGTTCAATCGGGCGTTGAGGCTTTCAAACAAGCAGGGGCCGACTATTTAATAGCCATTGGAGGAGGTTCTCCCCAAGATACGGCGAAGGCAATAGGCATTATCATCAACAACCCCGAATTTTCGGATGTCGTTTCCTTGGAAGGAACGGCGCCGACGAAGAATAAAGCCGTTCCCATGATTGCCATCGCGACCACGGCAGGTACCGCGGCGGAAACAACCATCAATTATGTGATTACGGATGAAAAAAAGCGCCGTAAATTCGTTTGCGTTGACCCTCATGACATTCCTGTTGTCGCTATTGTGGATCCGGATATGATGTCCTCCATGCCTAAAGGATTAACCGCCGCGACGGGAATGGACGCTTTAACGCACGCGATTGAAGGATACACGACAAAAGCGGCTTGGGAACTTTCGGACGCTTTGAACCTGAAAGCGATTGAAATCATCTCTCGTTCTTTAAGAAAAGCCGTTCAAAATGATCCGAAAGGACGGGAAGACATGGCTTTGGGACAATATATGACCGGCATGGCCTTTTCCAATGTCGGGTTGGGCGTCGTGCATGGCATGGCTCATCCTTTAAGCGCTTTTTATGATACGCCCCACGGCGTTGCAAACGCGGTCCTGTTGCCGTATGTCATGTCGTTCAACGCGCCCTATACGGGAGATAAATTTCGGGACATTGCAAAAGCCATGGGCGTCAAAGGTACGGATGAAATGACTCAAACGGAATACCGCCAAGCGGCGGTTGACGCCGTCCGGCAACTGTCAAAAGATGTGGGTATTCCGCAAACATTAAAGGAAATCGGTGTCAAAGAAGAAGATTTGGATGCCTTAGCGGACGCAGCGATGGCTGATGTCTGCACGGGAGGAAATCCGAGAGAATGCTCTAAAGAACTTGTCTTGGAAGTTTACAAAACCGCTTATAGTAAATAAACTCAATAAAAAAAACAGACGGCGGGAAATATTTCCCGCCGCTTTTTCATCAAAAAAACATACACTTGACGCTTAAGTTCCTTATTTACCCTTATATCTAAAAATCTCTTGTCTTTTATTCTCGTTGTTTTCAAGAGATAAGACGTCATCCGAAATCCGCTATTGAACGGTTAGTGTTTTAGAAACTTATTGATATTTGAAAGAAGCAAGATACCTTGTTACGAAAAGGGCCGTTTTCATCATAACCCCGCGAAATTGCAGAAACTCTCTCACTATCATATTTTCCCATCCCCTTTTCGCTCATTTTCTTTTCAGTCCTCTTTAGCTCTCCTCCTTCCACTTTTATTTTTCTCCTGTCATTAACATAAAATCCCCGAGGAGACAAATACTCCCCGGGGAATATGATTTTATAAAAGTTTTATGTTTTTTCTCCTTTATATTTTAACCCTAAAACTCCACTTTACCTTTCAGAGAGATAGTATGATTCTCGTAGTGCTTCTTAAATGCGCCTTCGTAACTGACTGTCAGGCTTTTACCTTCGCCACTTATCAAACCAACAGAAGCTTCCACCTCAGAACCCCAACGACTCTGCTCTCCGTTCTGTAGCACATACCATTGCCCATTTGCCACCCTCGTCCGGCCATGTGTCCTTTCTTTCACAATATCGTATGTCCCGGTCACACTCACCTTCGGCCTTATCTCATACATCCCGAGCTTATAGCCATTTTCATAACTTATCCCCGCCGTCAGTGTCCATAAGTTTGAGTTCTCCGACTTCACCTCCTGCTCCACTTGATCCTTGTATCCTCTCTCGTGCAGTAAAATGTATCGGCTTCCACCACTTATTCCCAAGGTTCCGTAATCAGCTCTCTTCATCACATCGTACGTCCCTTTTACTTCCGCGCCTAACGCATCCGTATTGTACTCTGCCCCGTTCAAACCGCTTCGGCCTTCCTCCTCATATCGGGAACCCATGTACGACACAACACCATCCACTCTTGCTCTTTCCGTCAGTTCGTATCTGCCGTAACCGAACAGCTCATACCCTTTTATCCGTGTGTCTCGCGCCTGCTCCTTCAAATTGTTCTCTACATACCCTAAACCGGCGCCAAGCTTCAAGTTCTTACTAACATCCCTGTCCGCCCCAGCGACAATGTACTTTTCATGGCCTTTGTACGCCCCGTTTCCGCTATAGTTATAATACCCAAAGCCGCTTTGTATCCATATGCCGTTGGCTTGCACCCCGTCTCCGGAAGATAACCCTTCTGAAGACGATGATAAGCCCCCGTTTAACGCATTCCGCGTCAAACGACCAAGTCTTCTCACACCGGAAGACGTCATGTCCATTTTGACAGGAGCTTTGCTCGGGGCTATCTCCGCCAGCTTCCCTCGGAACGACGCATCATCCTTCTGTGCCAATATAAACAAATCATCCACAATCTCCTTTGCTCGGCTTCCTTCCTCGTACTCGTTAGCGCCGAACCACGCTGCTTCTACTTCCGCATATTCCTTTTCTGATTGCGGCTTCGGCGTTAGTTCCGGTTTCTCCGGTTCTTCCGGCTCTTCCGGTTTTGCCTCCTTCCACTCTATCTTAAAAATACCGGCGTTCTCTTTGCTCTCATAACTGATATCAAACAGATTGTTATTTATCTGTGTGTCCGCAAATGTTCCCGTTAAACTTTCTGTCGCCGTTAATACTTCGTATTCCTTCTGCCCGGAATGAGCCGCGTCAAAACTGACCAACACCTGCGCGTTTACATTGTCCCCGATACTTATCTTGTTCGCCGTTATCGTCCCGCTTGTGTCGTCCTCGTTTAAGGTCACGCCGAATGTTGTCCCGGATGCAAACTCTACCTCTTTTGCTTCTACCTCAGAGGTCGTAATGTCAAATGTTCCGCCGTTGACGGATACCTTCTCCGCTCCGCGCAGGTAACTGTCCTGTAACCGTATAGTCCCGGCATTTTCTCCATAAACAACGGACGATTCATAAGTGCTAACTATGAATTTGTATGCTTCTAAATATTCTTCAGGAAGGTACTCTATTTGACTTTTGATCATCTCTATGGTTTTTCGGAACTCCTCCTCCGTCATGGATGACCCTAAGAGTGAGTTTCCCATTTCCTGGTAAATCTCTCCCTCCTGTTTCATTAAAATTGAAGCGAGTTCTTCTCGGCTCATCGCCGATATTATATCCCTTTGTCCCGGAGTATTGATATTAACCGTATATAAGTTCCCGTCTATCCCGCTATTAAAGCTGATAGTGCGATCGGAAGACGCGTTGAGCATTAAATCCCGGATATCGTCCTCGTAACGACCCATCACCTCTTCCGCCAATCCTTCATCTTGCAAAAAACTATAAACCGAATTATCATATGAACTTTTTAACCTAGAAACAATCCCTGACAGAGAATATGTAGAACTTCCAACTTTTCCGCCTTCCCCTTTCTTATATAACTCCACATATCGATTAAAGGTATTTAAACTGCTTGTAGACATTGTGCCTTTATATTTTTCTAACAAATCATCGTCCGCTATTACCTTAAAAATTAAACCATTCGCTTTGGTTGATTGAACCACCCTTCCGTCTATGTAAATATCATTTGGCATTACAACACCGTTAACCACTGTCTTGTTCCCGGTAAATACCACATCTTTTTGATTCGCATTTATTTGAATGTTTCCATAACCTGTCTCGCCCCATTCTTCCTTACCTTCGCCCAAAACAGAACTCACCGCTTCCGGAACTGTTCCTTCTTCCGGTACGTAGGTATATATGTATTCTACTACCCCCCCACTGTAAATCGCTCCGCCCAGTGCCGTTCCTCCTTCCCCGACCGACGCGTAGTTTCCTGTAAAGCTACTGTCTGTCAATGTGATATCCCCTCCTAAATTGAATATCGCTCCCCCAAGTGCTATCCCGTTTCCTTCAACCGAAGAACTGTTTTCCATAAAAGAAGCATTCTGCAAAACAGCAGATGTATTGTCCAGACCAATAGCACCGCCTTGTGCCGTTGTCTGTCCAAATGCCGTATTTTTGGAAAAAGAACCTGAAATTGCGGCTCTGTTTTTATTTTCCAACAAATAAATTGCACCACCTTTGGCGGTTTCCGCTTCCGCTTTATTTTGGATAAAATCTCCGCTAATTTTTCCGATTGAAGCTGAGTATGTGCTATAATAATAGGTATATGCAATCGGTGAAGAACCTATGGCCCCTCCTAAAGCTTGGCTTCCTTCCCCCGTTGCAGAGGCAACATTCTCTTGGAAAAGCCCTGCGATTTCGGAAACCTCAGCCCAACTTGTCCCGCCGCCGTTTCCGATTGCACCACCAACAGCAATTTGCGTCTTCCTATAAGAATTAATTCCTGAAACAGAATTGGCAATAAATGTTCCGTTGATTTTTCCAATCGTCGTGCTTCCACTTCCCCCCGGACTATTAGAAATTGCTCCACCAAAAGAATAGCTATTTTTTACAAAAGTACCCGATATTTCTCTGACTGAAGCATAAAAATTCTCTATTGCTCCCTTGTTGGAAATAAAGGAACCATTTATTGAACCAACAGGTTCATCTATACTCACAGCCAAAGCATTATTACTTATAAAATTCCCGGAAATATCTTCAACTTCACTGTTAATAGACAAAACCGACCCACTGTAAGAACCAACATAAGTATTTCCGATAAAATTTCCATTGATTGAGGGAATATCTCCATAACTATAAATTAAAGAGCTACTAAAACTATTTCCTATAAAATCCCCGGAAATACTGTTAATTATTCCTGGTATTGTTTCCTTAGTTGAAGAATCATAAAAATTATTATTATAAATTAAATAAGAAACATTATTTCCGATAAATGTACCGGAAATGTCTCCAATATTTCCTCCTTTATTATAAATAAGAGTACCCTTTTCCATAGAATTTCCTATAAAAGATCCGGCAATTTTATCAATACGTCCATTTTTATCGTTATAAATCATTCCCTTATCAGAATTGGAAACAGAAGAACTGTTGCTTATAAAGTTTCCGTTAATAGTACCTATTGTACCTTTATTATAAATTAAATCCCCATTTGAATAGGCATAAGAGGAAGAAGATCTTGTAACTCTATTATCAACAAAATTCCCATTAATTGAAGTAATCATCCCACTGTTATGAACCATACCACCTTGTAAAGTAGAATATTGAGAAACAGAAATTG
>CASFRQ010000158.1 GCA_949296785.1 uncultured Alphaproteobacteria bacterium | reverse complement strand
TGATTATATCAGATTGGTTTTAGATGTCCAGTCGCAACTTCGGAAAAAGATGTGCGAGAATATATCCGATTATATCAGATTGGTTTTAGATGTCCAGTCGCAACCTCGTTAATGATTTTCACAAGCATCCTAAAATTATATCAGATTGGTTTTAGATGTCCAGTCGCAACATACGATAGGAAATGGAAAAACAGGTCATATTATATCAGATTGGTTTTAGATGTCCAGTCGCAACCTGGGCGGCATCGTGAAGAGGTGCACAGCGGATTATATCAGATTGGTTTTAGAGATTCCAGTTTGAAGTTTATCTATATGCACAAATAAAAATAAAGCAGTTTCTTCCTTTTATGTGGCTGTTTTTGTACATAAATATCAGACTTATTTAAAAAGTCATAAAATTTGTCAAAAAATCTTGCATATATTTAAAAATGTGTTATCTTAAAAAGAAAAAGGAGACTGAAATGGACATGAAACTGCCGGCCATTGACGAGATTGTTTTTGCTTTGGGGGAGTTGCCTTTGGGCGAGGGAAACGAAGCCAGAGTGTATAAAATCCACACAAACCCGAAATTTACAGTTCGTGTTGCCAAGGATAGAAAAATTGAAAATATGACGGAGTATTTATACAATACTCTTTTTCTGCCGGAAAAAGATGTTTTTGAAGGAAGGAATTTTGCTCAAACAGTCGGGTATTTTTTACCGCCTAAAGGGGTTAAAGATCCTTTTGTGACTGTTAATTTGTATTGTCCCGGTTTTTCTTTTGAGTTGAACAGAGATTATTTATCAAAAATGAATGCCGAAAATGCCGATTCTCAAACGACTTTGATTAAAACTAGACTGTTGACGGAAAAGTTGTTGGAATTGCCGGACGAGGCTTTGGAAAAAACGTTTGATGATATGAAGTTTCTCTCTTCAAAAAGATATTCTTTGGATTCCGGCGGCGGGTATTTCATGAATACCGGTAATATCTTATATTCCGAAGTGGATAAGAAGTTGTTTATTATTGACTTGCTTCCTTTTGTTTACCATAGAGCAGGAATTTCTCCGGAACATACAAAGGGATTTAATACGCCTTATTTCTTTTTACAGGGCATTTTACCCGGCAGTTATCACTTTAAAAAAGAGCATGCTCAGGATCCGGCCTTGCGCCGTTTGCGTACCGAAGTGTTTTATAAAGTGATAAAAGCCGCTCAGAAAGCGGAATTAGACGATGTCGGAGGATATTTAAAAGGAACAAAAGAGCAGATGCAGGGATATTGGCGTTATCAAATGACTCTTTTGGGCTTTGAAGAAAAGGATAGAGAACAGATTTTAAAAGAAGTTTATAGAATTAAAGATACGCAGCCTTATAAAGTTCCGGATATGTCCCGACGCATTTTGTACAGTCGTATCAACGGTAATGAGTATGATTAATCTTGCCGCGGGCAGAACGGAAAAGCCGGCGTTGTACAGCCGGCTTTTTATTTGTGGAAGGGGTGTTTTTTGCTTTGATTAAAGGGAAACAAGTAACTCTTGCCAAGGATAATGCAGAGGAATAAAAAGTCCTTCTTTTTGCATCTGTGAGATTTTTTCCAAAAAAGCCCAACGTACATCGCTTGTTTCTTCCTCACAAAGATGAAGCGAGGAGAGGGCTGCTTCTTGCTCAATAAGGCATATGTCATTAAAGTAATTGTTATTTTTGAAAGAATAGATAAGGCGGGGCGGCGTTTCGTAAGAATCAATCGTTAAACGGAATTCCTCTTCCGTTTCACGCAGACTTCCGTGATAGGAATCTTCGCTCTGCATGACAGAGCCGTTTTCCGCATTTTCCCAAAAACCAAGATAAGTTTCCTTACTCTCCGCTCTTTTTATGAATGAGGAACTTTCCTTCTTTGTTCTTTATCCAAACGGCACAGATGAGATGATATTCTTCCCCTTCTTTGAGGGGCATTCTCCCTCTGACTGCGGCTTTGCCCGTATTTTCGGTTTATCATAAATGTCTCACAGCTCTATGATGTTTCTTTCTTTTTTGTTTTCGGTTGCTTAATTTTAAAGATTGCAGTTTTCGGCAGCTCCTTAATTTTTATTCCGTATTTGGTGAAGGAAGTAAAAGGAGGAACATAAATATCGTCTGTTTTAGAGGAAAAAAAGGTTTCATATAACTTCTTTTTATGCCTATTCAATCGTTTCGGCCGGGTACAGGCCGTAAAGATTTTCCCTTAGAATCCAGCCGGTTGCGCCGGGAAAGGCGACTTTGCAGAAAAGGCTTTTGTTTGGGCACTCTTGCAGACGGCCGATAACCATCGGGTCAATGAAAGCAATAATGGCGGAGGACGGATCCTCTTCATCATATAAAACGGATTGGTCGGCGTTTTGAGTCATAACGGTACGGTTATCCGTCAGCATCCGGCGATGGACCCAGCCCTCTGTCCCTTCATAATCACGGATTTTCCGCCAAATATCGTATTTTTTCAAAAGTTCTACCGGCAGCCCTTTTTTTTGGTACACCCATTCTATGGGAAAGCGTTCGCCGGGACCGGTTCTTAAGTTGGCGGAAGAAACGCGCAAAGATACAAATCTGGGCAAAATCTCCTCTTTTTCATCGGCTGCCAGCCCTCTTTCCTCAAAGGGAAAAAGAGCCAGGCAACAGATGAAAATCAGAATAAGCCTTTGCTTTTGATAAAAAAACACTGCCTTTTCTTCCTTTTTATCCTTTTTCAAACAGAATACGCTTTTATGAAGAAAAAGAAAGAGTTATTTTTCTCCGCTTTGAGAAGAAGTCTCTTCTTCCCGTTTGATTTCCTCCTGTTTTTTCAAGAAGTTTTCAAGCCAGTGAATGTTGTATTGTCCGTCAATGAAATCCGGCTGAGCAATGATTTTTTGATGTAAAGGGATGGTTGTCTGCACGCCTTCAATCACAAACTCCTCCAAAGCGCGCTTTAACCTCATCAAACAGGAGTTGCGCGTCCTTCCAAACACAATCAATTTGGCAATCATACTGTCATAATACGGCGGAATGACATATCCGGCGTACACTTCCGAATCCACGCGTACCCATAAGCCGCCCGGCGCATGCCAGGTGGTTACCTTTCCCGCGGAAGGGATAAAAGTTTCCGGATTTTCGGCGTTGATGCGGCATTCAATCGCAAAGCCGTCAAAATGAACATCCTCCTGCGTTAAGTCTAAAACAGCGCCGTTGGCAACCCGTATCTGCTCTTGAATAATATCAATACCGGTAACCATTTCCGTGACAGGGTGCTCCACCTGTATTCGGGTATTCATTTCCATAAAATAGAATTCCCCGTTTTCGTACAGAAATTCAATGGTGCCGACACTGCTGTATCCTAAGTTCTTCATTGCATTGCAAACAATGGAACCGATTTTCTGCCTTTGTTCTTTATTAAGTGCCGGGGAGGGAGATTCTTCCAACACTTTTTGATTATGCCGTTGCAAAGAACAATCCCTTTCCCCCAGATGAACGACATTCCCGTGCGTGTCGGCCAGCACCTGAATTTCAATATGCCGCGGATTTTGTAAATACTTTTCCATATAGACGATATCGTTGGCGAAGTTTGATTTTGCTTCCCTGCGGGCAATGGGATACATTTCCTTTAGTTCCTCATCGTTAAAGGCTATTTTCATTCCCTTTCCGCCGCCGCCCGCCGAGGCTTTGATAATAATCGGATAGCCGATTTCGTGCGCTGTTTGAATCGCCTGTTCAATTGTGTCCACGCTTCCTTTGGAACCGGGAACGACCGGCAGGCCGGCTTCTATCGCCGATTTTTTGGCGGTGATTTTATCGCCCATCAGCCGAATCATTTTCGGTGTCGGCCCGATGAAAGTCAGCCCGTGTTCTTCTACCATTTCGGCAAAGTCGGCGTTTTCGGACAAAAAGCCGTATCCTGGATGGATGGCGTCCGCCCCCGTAATGAGCGCGGCGGAGATAATCGCCGCTTTGTTCAAATAGGAATCCTTCGCCAAAGGAGAACCGATACACACAGCTTCATCCGCCAAACGGACATGCATCGCGTCGGCGTCGGCCGTGGAGTGAACGGCTACCGTCTTAATACCCATTTCATGACAGGCGCGGTTGATACGCAGGGCGATTTCGCCGCGGTTGGCAATTAAAATCTTTTCAAACATATACGCCTCATTTTACTTTTACTTTAACTCTTTTCTTTTTTTTCTGGCCGTCCGGCAAAGTTTTTTCTCTTCAAGGGATGAAAGGGAAGAGAATTGAAACATATTAAAAGAAACGCTTTCCTCTGATATCCGCTTTCTATGCGTTTTTTGTCTCTGGCCTCTTTTAATTCTCTGTTCTTTTGCCTTTAAAAACTTTTGGCTTTTTTTACTCCCCGCTCTTCAGCCTTTAAAACACTTTGCGGCGGCGAAGTAAGGGGAAAAACCCGATTGACGCTTTCTTTTACCGTCTTTCCCCGTTATTCCTTTCGGTGCTTTCGCAGGTCTCAACCTGCCGGAAGGCCGCCTTAATGCCGTTTTCCTTTCCAAAGAAAGAACCGGCCGGTCTTGGAACTTTATTCAATATTAAACAAAGGCTGGTCAAATTCAACGGGTTGGCCGTTGTCAACCAAGACTTGCTTGACAATACCGCTTCTGTCCGCCTTTAAGGGGTTGAAGGTTTTCATCGCCTCAATCAGGCAGAGAGTATCCCCTTTTTTTACAGAAGTCCCTTCTTTAACAAAAGGTTCTGCGCCGGGTTCCGGGCTTAAGAAAGCAATGCCGACCATCGGCGAACGAACAAGGTTTTTCTCATCGGCCGGCGCTTTGGGAGCGGGCATGGCGGCAGGCGGGACGGCTGTTTCGGGCATCATAGCCGGCACGGGCGCGGGAGCGGGCATTCCCGGCATCGGCGGCACGGCGGCAAAAAGATGTTCTTTGCCGGGCTTTTGCGGCCGTTCGCGAACCAGACGGATTCGGACATCCGCGGTTTCGTATTCCACTTCCTGCAGGTTTTTCTTTTTTAACAAATCGGCCAAATCCGTCAGTAAAGTTTTGTCAAGATTACTCATTTTTAATCCTCTTCATTGTGTTAAAAACAGTTTAAGATAAAAAGTTATCTTCTTTATACTCAAAAAGCGTCCAAATGGCAAAAGATATTTTTATGACATCTTTCAAGATTTGTGACAAAACAAAACAATCATATCTTTTGGGATCGGTTTCTTTTAAGAAGGATTTCCCTTTTTTTGAAAATGATGGGGAAATAAGCGTTCAGTCGTTTTCACCGATCGGGTAAAAATTTAGGCAACCTGGAAATGCCCGATGGCAGAAGTTCGCGAACAAAGAGACGCCACCGAGGGATAAAACTTGGGTGGGACGCGGCAAACAAGAAAGAAATAAAGATAAATACTGCTCGGCCAGAAGAGAAAAAGGTGCCGAAACGAAGCTTTTTTGATAGCAAACGAAAAAAGAAAGAGGAAGCATTGAAACCAAAGAAGAAAGTTCGCAAGCGGATAAAAATGGGAAATAAAAAAAAGAAAGAAAATTTTGTCGGCTGAAAGAAGAGACAAAATACCGGGACTTGGATAGAAGTGACCTTCCATGAAACAGGAAAGAAGATAAAAGAGATTGCTCCCGTGCGTAAAAACAAGACGCCGGAGAAAACCGAAAACACCAAAGCCGAAAAGGCTCATTTATTTGCGGTTTTCGGCTTTGTTTACTTTTAAGGACATCTTTGCCCTGTATTTTAGGCATGAAACTGAGGAAAAAAACGAAATCCTCATCCATTGAAAATTTTATCGTTTTCGGAATTATTTCCTAAATTACACCAAAGTTCATAAGGAATCATCTGCGCGGCGTGCGCCAATTCATAAACCGAAACGGCGTTTTCTTTGTCTGAATTGCTTCTTTCGTTTTCTTTTCTTTCTGTGTCCCCGTTTTTGTTTTCCTCTGTGTTTTCGTTTCCCTTTACGAAAGCTTTTCCTGTTTCATCATCTTTTCCGCCCAAAAACCAGGCGGTGTCAAACGGTTTAACACTCTCAATGTCCGTAATGTCAACCAGCAGAGTCTCCATGCAGACGCGGCCGACGATATGCGCCCTTTTATTGTTGATGACCAGACTGGCCTTGTTTGACAAAGCTCTGGGATAACCGTTGGCGTAACCCAGGCCGATGACGGCGATTTTCATACTTTTTTCGGCGGTAAAAGTCCTGTTGTAGCTGACGGTCTGGCCGGCTTTTAAGTCCCGGATTTCCAAAATGGGCGCACAACCTTTCATTACGGGCTTCAAAGAAGCGCCGAGACTTTCGTTCCGAGTACCTTCAAAGGGGTTTCCGCCGTACAGACCGAAACCCAGGCGGATATAATCAAAGGGAAGGTTTGAAAATGCTAAAGCGCCCGCCGAATTGGCAAGAGAAGTTTTAAGGCGGGGAAAGCTCTCCTTCATCTTTTCGCAGATTTCCCGGAATAAGGAAGCCTGATGAGCGGAAAATTTATTTTCCAGTTCGTTATCGGAGGCGGCAAAATGCGAAAGAACCAAAACCGGTTCAATAAAAGATGCGTTGGACAGCTGTTTGACAAGAAAAGGAATGTCCTCTTTTGAAAAGCCGAAACGGGACATGCCCGTATCAAACTTCAGGGCAATTTTAAAATGTTCCCCGTCTTTTCTGTCGGACGGGCGAATCTTCATCGCCCATTCCAAAGATAACTTGTCATGGATGAGGGGGATAACGGCGTTGTCGCAAGCTTCTTGCATTTCCTGCGGTGAAAAACAACCGAGAAAGGCTAAAAGCGGCGTTCTGATTCCTTTTTTTCGCAGGGATAAAGCCTCCGCCACGCTGCCTGTTCCCATAAAATCCG
>CASFRQ010000157.1 GCA_949296785.1 uncultured Alphaproteobacteria bacterium | reverse complement strand
GAAGTGGGGTCCGCCGCGACAAAAATCATTTCAAAGGGAATCGGTGCACTGGCTGGCGCCGCCATCGGTTTGTCCGCAGGGCCCGCAGGGGCGGTCGTGGGGGCCGCCGCCGGGGAAATGTTGGGCGAGGCAGTGGAAATTTTTATTAAGAAGATTCCCCAGATTGCGGACGCCGTTAAAAAAGTAAAACGGGAAAAGGCCGAAAGAAAGCGGTCAGATATGAAGTTGGCGGGTAATATTCGTGCTTCCGAGATCGCGAAAAAAAGCGCTTCAAAAAGGAGTTTGGAATCAAGGCTGTCGGTTTTGGAAGAAAAAGGTAATTTGGAAAATGCTGTTAAAGAAGGCATTGTTTCCTTTACTGTTCCTTCAAAGGCAAAGAATAAAAATAGCGGAAGTTTGAATCCGGCGGCGTATGTTGCGCTTGCGGGACAGAAGCGAACGGCTTGATTTTTTTAGAAGATTCATTTTTGTTTTGTTTCATCAAAGAAAGTTGGTAAACCGTTTAATTTATCTGTGACCGGTTGTTCCACAGTTTTTTTGTTTAGACAGTTTTTCGGGTTTTTAGGAAAGCCATGTTGTCCGACTATGTCGGTTGTTTGCCGAAGTTTACAGTGGTTTTACGAAATGTCGGTAAAAGTACGCATCGGTTATTTCTCAGCTATCTTAAGTCAGTATTGTGTCTCATTTTAATCCGACGAATCACGGTTCTTGCGGTGCTTCTTTAGTCTTTTGAGATTGCCTCGTGTTGCCGATTTGGATAAAAATGCCCGCCGGTTCTTTTCTGCAAATCAAGCCGGTATTGTACACTATCTTAAACCGACGAACTATGGTTCTTGCGATGCTTTCTTTTTCTGGCGGAGAAGGGACTGATGATTTTTCCGTTCGTGTCCCTTTCATAACCACTTCTTTTTTATTAAAAGGCGGGTATTTTTTCAAAGAAAGAACTTTAAAGTTTTCGTCAAACTCCACGATGTCAAACCGTTTTCCAGAAGTTTTAGTTCTTTCTTTATTGAAAGAGACGGAAAGCGGGTGTTTCCCGAATTGTTCGGAGAAAATTTTCGGATAATGTTTTTTTATATTTAAATAATTGCGGATATGCGAAAGGAAAGGATAATCGTTGTCTGCGGTGTTTGTCGGCGGCGGATAAGGTCTTGAAACTTGGAATGTTGCAAAAGCCGTTTGTTCAATTAAAATTGCCATTTCAAGAAGCGCCGTTTTGAATATAAAGGGCAGTTTTTTCGCTCAGAGGATTTGACAGGATTTTGAGGAGGAATGCCGGTAAAAGAGTATCAACATGGGGACGGCCTCTGATTTTGTTATTGACACGGGCAAAACATGAGATGTCTGTTATGTTGATTGCGAATTTTCATGACTTTTTTTAGCTGATCAAGGACTGTGGCCGGTAAATACCGGGCGAAGGGGAGAGGTTTTTATGAATAAAATTTCTCAAGCCGCCGTCGTTCAAAAAATAAAACGGGAAAAAGCTGAAAGAAATCGGGGAAGAATCTTTTTCGGTTTATTTGCTTTGTTTTTTTATCTGCTGCTTCTCCCCCTTTTTTTTCTGAGACGGTTTTTCGGTAAAATTACTTTCCGTTTATTTGTTCAGGTTCCAAGAAGAGAAAAACATCGTATACACAACATAATTCCGCTAAGTAATTTTGGATTGGAAAAATATCTATAAAGACGCTCAAAGGATACCCATGTTTATGTCGGAAGATTTTTTTGTGCGGCGGCATTCCGGACAGATTTGGCGCGATGTGTTTATAAAAAATTTTGGACGGTCGGAACTTGCTGAAAAACGGAAGACTTTGCCTTTTTCTCTTTGTTTTTTACTCCAACTCCTGCCTCAAAGCATATTTCCCTAATACCCTTCTGTATGTTGGCGTTCGGATAAAAGTAACAGTCGTCTCTTTAAAAAACCGTCACCGACCGGTTGGCAAAGTATTTTCTTAGTACTCTGCTTTAGACGGCTTCGGATAACAAAGCAGTCGTTTTTTACTTTTGTAACGACCGCCACTCGCCTCTCTCTTTTACTTTAAACAATCTGTTTTGAAAAGCGGCGCAACTTGTCTTTTACTGAAGCTAAGGTCGGATAAGTTTTTGGAAAACAGAAAGGCGTCAAGATTTGTATTCTTCATAAACCCTTTGAAGATAGGCGCGGTACTCGGTTCCTTTCGGCGATTGTTCAATCAGTTTTTCCATTTGCCGGTTATCAATAAATCCGCGACGGAAGGCGATTTCTTCAATGCAGGAAATTTTCAGCCCCTGCCTTTTTTCCACGATTTCTACAAACTGGGACGCTTCGCTTAAAGTTTCCGGCGTTCCTGCGTCCAGCCAGGCGTTGCCTCGCCGCATAACGACGACATTCAGCTTTTTTTCCTCCAAATACATTTTGTTGATGTCCGTTATTTCCAGCTCTCCCCGGGCGGAAGGGGTCAGGCGTTTCGCTTTTTCAACAACATCCGGTTTGTAAAAATACAAACCGACGACGGCATAGTTGGATTTTGGCTGTTTGGGCTTTTCCTCCAAAGAAAGCGCTTTAAAGTTTTCGTCAAACTCCACAACGCCGAATCGTTCGGGATCGCAAACACGGAAACCGAAAACCGTCGCCCCTTCGTTGGCGGCGATTTCTTTTCGGAAAGGCTCTATATTGTCCCCCATATAGAAAATATTGTCCCCTAAAATCAGGCATACCTCATCGCCGGCAATAAAATCTTCCCCTATCAGGAAAGCGTCGGCGATTCCTCTGGGTTTTTCCTGAACAGCGAAAGACATATTCAGTCCCAGTTCGGAACCGTCGCCGAAAACTTTTTTCAAATTTTCCAAATCTTTCGGCGCGCAGATAACCAAAATATCCCGGATGCCGAACAACATTAGGGTGGATAAAGGATAGTAGAGCATCGGCTTGTCATAAACGGGCAGAAGCGGCTTGTTGACCATTTTTGTCAGCGGGTACAAACGCGTTCCCGCGCCGGCGATGAGAATAATACCTTTCATAACTCCCTCTTTTTTTATTTTTCAATCGTAAGGGAAGGTTAGCAAATCTTATAGTTCTTCTCAAGTAAAATTCTTTTTGATTTTTTATTGATTCCGGCGTGAAAGAATCCTACATTAAAAAAAATGAAAAAGCTTCAAAAAACAAATCTGCAAATAGACGGGATGGAGGTTCTGTTGTCTCCTTGCGCGCAAAGTCGTTGCCTGCGTTTGAAAATTGATATCAAAGGCGGGCGAGCGATTTTGACTTGTCCTTTCGGCGCGAAGGAAAAACAAATTGCGGTATTTTTGGAAAAGTATGCGGGATGGTTGCATGAAAAACTGGACGCTTTGCCGCAAAAGCGTTTTTTTGAACCGGAAACGGAGGTTTTTTTGTTCGGAAAAAAATACCTTCTGACCTATCGGCCGGGGGAAAAGAGGGGCGTGTACGAGGAAGAAGGACTTTTGTGCGTTTGCGGACATCGGGAACATTTTCATCGCCGGACAAAGGATTTTATAAAAAAAGAGTGCCAGAGGCAAGCTCAAAAAACATCCGAAGAATTTTATAAAAAGCTTCCTTCCCTTCCTTCTTGCCGTTTCCGGGTGAAAGAAATGACTTCCCGTTGGGGCAGTTGTTCCGGAAAGGGGGATATTTCTTTGTCTTGGCGATTGGCGTTGGCACCGAAAGAAGTTTTTGACTATGTCGTGGCGCATGAAATGGCTCATTTGAAGGAAATGAACCATTCGGCAGCGTTTTGGGAGGTTGTCTTTTCTCTTTTTCCGGCCTATAAAGCGGCGAGGCGATGGCTGTCTTTTCAGGCAAAGAACCTTTATACCTATGAATGATTTTTTACAAGTTTTTTGGCGGTTGGTTTCAAAAGCTGGTACGAAGAAGAATCTTCGGAAAAACGGGAAAAAGGGTGAAAAGAGTTTTCTTTACTTTTTTCGGTATCGGAAAAAATTTTCCTTTTTGGCTAAGTTTTAAGGAAAAAGATATGGAAGCCTTTTAGGAGAAATTTCCTAAATGTTCTTCTGGTACCGGGAGGTGTCGGGTTTTGAAGGCGGTTTCTTATCCTGTCGTCCGGAGGCGGAAAAAGTGATAAAAGTTTGGACGCTTTTCAGGCATTCGGTAAGATATTTTTTTGGATTCGCCCGTTTTGAATAAAAGAACGGAGGATTTTATGTTATTTCTTCCCTTTATTTCGTAAAAATTCGCTTTGTCGTCATAGGAAGAACGCGGCAAGGCAAAGTGCTTCCGCTACCGGTTGAAAGTATGTTCGCTGTTTCCTTTGCCGGAAAGTAAAAAGGGGGGGTGTTAAAACTTTTTCGGAAATACGGTTTTTCCTATTCTGTTTGCCCTGACCCGACCGGAAAGTGAGAATGGGTATAAAATCCGGTTTTCGGCAGCCATAGAGTAAAATAGGGAATAAATTAATTTTTCCCGTTTTTTTATGATTCTTTTTGAGGAGACTGAAGGAAATAACCGGCACCTTTATTCTGGCAATACGTGTTCTTTCATGGCTTTTTTTGACGAGGTTAATGAAAGTCTCTTCTTTCTCCCCAAAGTCGGAAAAAGAAATGATGCTGTTTTTTATCCGATATCAGAAAAATCCGGCAGGTTTGGCATTTTCAAAAACCTGGAAAAGGCGTTTTCTCGGCCTTTTTATGTTTTCCGTATACCTTTTCCGTTCAGGGAAAAAACAGAGGAACTGTTCATTCCGGTTTTTGGAACCGCATCTTGTTTTGTTGGGAAAGCTTTTTATTTAATAAGGTAGGAAAACAGGGGGGGGTGGTTTTGCATAAAATTGAAGAAAATCAAAAGGGTTGGAATATTTCTCTTTTAATCCTCTTTTGAACGGGATTTTCTTACTGAAATTTCGTTTTTAAATGTATTTTTTTCACGCATATTTTTTTCCGGTTAATTTCTTGGTGGCAAAATGTTCTTTTCTTCACACGGAGTTTCAGGAAAAGAGCGGGGAGGAGGGAGGATTTTCTTCCGATTTCCTGACCTCAGATACTCTTCCGTTGAAAAAGAGGGAAGATAGAGAATAGTACTTGATTTTTTGACAATTTTTTTATAAAATCTTTTAAAAACGGAAGAGAATTAAAGATGTTAAAGCTTAAAAGAATACCTGTTTTCCATGCGACATATCCGCTGGTTTACATTCATGAAAACTGCGCGGATATTCCGGCTCATGGGTTGAAGTCCAATATAAAGGTACAGTTGCACGGGGCGTTGAGGCCTTTTTACGGAACGGCTGTCGTCACATCCAGCGAACAAATTGTCCGTCCGGATGAAATAGGTGTTTCTCAGCCGGCTTTTTCGGATTTAAATATGCCGGAAGGGTCGCTTTTATCCTTGATGCCGGCGCCGGCGCCGGCCAGTTTGGACAGTATCCGCCGCAAAATATCGGGCGATATCCTCACTCATAAAGAACAGGAAAAAATTATTGAAGATATTGCCTCCAACGCTTATTCCGACCTGGAAATTGCTGGTTTTTTGGTCGCAAACGCCAGTTTTTATTCTCCTCAGGAGGTGTTGTCTTTAACGCAGGCTCTTTTGGAAACTTTTCAACCGTTTCCGCTGGAAAACAAAGACGATATCATTGTTGACAGCTATTCGGTCGGGGGACTTTTGGGCAACCGGACGGATCCGATTGTGCTGGCGATTATTTTGGCTGCTGGTATGATGATGCCGAAGTTTTCAAATTATGCGGTAACTTCTTATTCCAGCACGGTAGATGTCATGTCCACTTTTTGCGCCGTGGATTTGTCCGAAAAGGATATCCGGCGGGTGATTGATGCGAATAAAGGCTGTCTTGTTTCTTCCGCCAACTTCCGGTTTTCTGCCGCGAATAACCGTCTTATCGGGGTGGAAAGGGGGTTGGGCATCAATACTTTTCCGCAGATTGTAAGTTCTACTTTGGCCGCCAGAAAAGCGTTGGGAGTCACTCATGTGTTGGTGGATATTCCGGTCGGGCCTTTCTGCAAAGTAAAAACGATGACGGAAGCGCTGCATTTAAAAAAGCTGTTTGAATATGTCGCTGATTCTTTGGGGATTGTTTTAAATATCGCCCTAACGGACGGAACGGAGCCTGTCGGCAATGGCATCGGTCCGGTTTTGGAGGCAAGGGATGTGATGAATGTTCTGCGCTGTTCCGCCGATGCGCCGGAGGATTTAAGGGAAAAATCTCTTTTTATCGCCGGCCGGATTTTGGAGTTCAATCCTGCCGTGAAAGGCGGGGAAGGCTACCGTCAGGCCCAACATCTTTTGGGCACGGGTAAGGCGTTGGAGGCATTTACAAAAATAATTTTTGACCAGGGAAAAGTGTCCGCGGAAGCTTTGGCGCCTTTATGCCGGGAAGTTTTGGCGCCGAAAGACGGCATTGTCGGCGGATTTGATGCGGCGCACTTGCAAAAAATCGCTTTGGCGACCGGCGCGCCGAGAGACAAGGGCAGCGGGCTTGATTTGATCGCTAAAAGCGGCGAGGAAGTTCAAACCGGCGACTTGCTTTATCGTATTTACGCCCAGAACCCGAACAGTTTTGCCTTTGCCAACGGTTTGGCCGAAGGGGATTCAGGTGTAAGCATTCTGCCGCCGTCTGCCTGAAGTTTTTCTTGTTCCGAGCAGGGCAGACGATTAAAGCCGGAATTCTGGCGGCAAAAAATTTAGAAAGGGACTTGAAAAAAGAGGCTGTAAAAAAGATGGTGCTTTTTAGTTCGCGACGGAAGCGTGAAAAAGGAAAGTCTTTTGCGGTCAGGGAAAAGTAGAACTTTTTAAATGGAATAAAACGTTTTTGAATTTGTTTCAGGTTGGAAGAAACTATGGAAGTTTTTAAAATTCAAGATAGTTTCTCCCGTCCGATTAAGTTTTGACTAACTTCTATTATTTTTTTATCTTTATTTCTTGAAAGTTTTCCTTCTTTTTTATGAAATAAAGAAGTTTTTGTTGCAGCAAAAAAATAAAAAGTAGACCGGAACAAATATGTCCGTTTCCTATTACTTCCATAAAAAACTTGGTTCAACTATGATTAATGGATGATAAAATTTTTTTTGACATGACAATAATCACATTTTGTCTTGCAGTGAGGAAGCGGAAGTTGAAAGTGGTGGCAGCGGAAGCAAAGAGAAAAACGGAAGAGCGGTTCTGTCTTGTTCCCCAGCCTTGTGTTTGTGGTATGTTTTGTTTTTTTCTTTTTGTTTATTTATTTCAGCTTTTCGTTCCTTACCTCATCTCTCTCTGACAGGTCGCCGTTTTCCGAAAAAACCATTTTCTTTATTCTTTCTTTATTTTTCATATCCTGACCAATCTGGCAAAGCACCACCATTCATAAATCATAAGTTTGCCAAAAAAATGTATGCCGGGTCTTCCTTATTTTCCCGTTTTACCGTTTTAGGCAGGTGAAGAGTTTTTCAAGATTCCGGGGTTGCCTGTGTATGGAGGATAGAAAAATGCCGGTGTCTTTTACCGGCATTTGAAAGTTTTTATGTATTTGTTTTGAAGATTATGCAGATAATTTATCTACGGAAAGTTCAACAGTCTCTTCCAAAACTTCGCCGGGGCCCAAGCTTTTGATACCGGTACCGATAACGCTGGCGGTTGCCAGATTAAAAGCGTCGTTGGCGTTCGTGACGGGCTCCAAGGCAAAAAAGCTCTTGTTTCTCGGGGCGAAGAGAACGATATGGCCGAAATCCGGCTCGGCCTTCATACGGATGGATAATCCCGTTTTAGGATAAGAGACGGCCGCTTCGCCGTCAAAGCCGCCGAAGCAAGTGTCAAATTCGGCGTTTTCAAGCTTTTTAGCCGGAGAAAAAGACCATTTTTCAGGAAGCTTGTACGGTCCGTTGACAACGGCGTCCAACTCATGAGCCCAAACGGTTTTAGCCTTGAATTCCACGGTCGCGTCGGCCGATTTAACAAAAAACGGATGGATTCCCAACCCGCACGGCATCGGCAAAGTCGCGATATTTTTGACATTCAGGGTGATTTTAAGTGTTTTGCCGTCCAACGCGTAAGTCAAATAAGATTCGTAAGAAAAAGGAAAGCCGCCGTTTTCTTTATTATGAACCAGTTTTAAGGTAACGGAATTATCTTTTTGTTCCGCCACTTCCCAGACGCTGACCCATCCGTCGCCGTGGATAGGGTCGCTCATCCCGGACTTGTTTTTCGGTACTTTCCGCATAATACCCCAGTAGACGAATTTTCCTTTTCTGATTCTGTTGGAATACGGCACCAAGGGAAAAAGAGACATACCGTTGGCGTCTTTTTTGTCAAAAGCCGTCGGAAGAGCCGGACGAAGAACATTTAAATCCTCTCCTTCCGAAATATATTTGAAATAGCATAAAGCGCCCCCGCAGGAAGGAGCTACACCAATGGAAAGGTGCTCGTTTTTCAAATGAATAATGTTGTTTTCAACCATGCTTCTTTTTCCTGGTTTCTTATTTTTCTTGTTTTTACGAAAATTTTTCGGGTTATTTTTCTTTTTCTAACATATCATTAGCTTTTATCAGTAAAAAGTCAATACTTTCTTGAATTTTTTGTCCGCTTATGAGGGCAAAAGCCGGCGTAAGGAAGCTTTCTCCGTGTTCTGTCCTTAAATTTTTCTCCAAAATCTTTGTTTTTATCAGATCTTCCGTTCGGTGGGCGTCTTTTTCGGAAGTCCCCGGTAAAACAATGGCGAACTTGACATCATCCAAGCGTCCGAAAATATCAAAAGGGCGTAACGCTTGAAAGCAGATATCCGCCACATCTTTCAATGCCTGGTCGGAAAAGGTGTATTCCTGATGCGCGCCGAGCAACTGAAAATAATCCAGTTTCATTAAAAGGAGCGAAAAATCCGTGTTCAAAAGGCGAGAGCGAGACAATTCCCGACGAGCTTCTTGTAAAAAGGTTTGTTTGTTAAACGCTCCGGTAACGGCATCCTTTGTTAAAAGGTTCAGAACTTCCCGCTCCAGCTTTTTTTTCTGCGTAATGTCAAAGCCGACGGAGTAAACTTGCGCAATTTGTCCCTTTTCATCGTAAATAAAACGGTTTGTCCAGGAAATATAAGCTATTTCCCGGTTTTTTTTCCGGTTTTTCGTTTCATATTCAATCATCAGGCGGGGATTGAGCCGTATTTTTTCCAAAAAAGGCATTTTATCCGCCTCTTTTTCATCAACCGCCAGGGTTCCGAAAATGTTTTTTCCGATGAGTTCCTCTTTTTCGTAACCAAAAAAGTTTAGGGCCGATTCATTAACATCCAAAATCATTCCGTCTTTATCAAAAGAAATCAACAGGCTTTCCCCGTTGTTCTGATTGGAGGATAAAAGTTCCAAGGGATCTTTTTTCCGTTTTAAGTCAATTACCTTCTGCAAGGTTTCCTGCAGAGTTTCCTTTGTCGCCGACAGGTGTTTCAGAATGGTTTTTCTTTTGAAAGACTGCCTGAAAAAATAATACAGGTTCAACGCAATGACGACGCCAAGGAGAGAAAAAAGGATGATATTGTCTATTTTTATGGCGCTCATTTTTGCATAACCCTATCAAAAACATAAATTTTTTCTAATTTATTGAATGTTAGATTGAATTTTATCCAAAAAAAGTGAGGCTGACAAGAAAAATCAGAAAAAAGATTGACTTTTTTGACCCTTGATACCATTTTATTGAAGGATATATAAAAGGGTTGAGAACAAATGGCGCGCAAAGAAAATTTAAATTTGGAGGAAATTAAGCGGATTGCCGATGAAAAATACCAGTACGGTTTTGAAACAAAGCTGGAGTCTTTCACGGCGCCCAAGGGGTTGAGCGAACAGGTCGTCCGTTTTATTTCCGAACAGAAGGCGGAGCCTGAATGGCTGCTTCAAAGCCGATTGAAGGCGTATGAGCATTTTTTAACCCTCAAAGAGCCGCATTGGGGAAAGATAACCTATGCGCCGATTGACTATCAGGACATTTATTATTATGCCGCGCCGAAAAAGCAGAACGCGCCGAAAAGTTTGGACGAGGTGGATCCGGAAATCCTGAAAACCTATGAAAAGCTGGGAATTCCTTTAAAAGAAAGGGAAATTTTGGCCGGTGTCGCCGTGGACGCCGTGATGGACAGCGTTTCCGTCGCTACGACTTATAAGGACAAGCTGAAATCCATGGGGATTATTTTTTGTTCCATTTCGGAGGCAGTGAAGGAACATCCCGATTTGGTGAAAAAATATCTGGGGACGGTCGTGCCTTATACGGATAATTTTTTCGCCTGCCTGAACGCGGCGGTGTTTTCGGACGGCACTTTTGTCTATATTCCCAAGGGCGTACGCTGTCCGATGGATTTGTCCAGCTATTTTCGGATTAACACGAAAAAATCAGGGCAGTTTGAAAGGACGCTGATTGTCGCGGACGAAGGGTCGTATGTCAGTTATCTGGAAGGATGCACCGCGCCACAAAGAGATGAAAACCAGCTGCATGCCGCCGTAGTGGAAATCATCGTTCATCAAAACGCCGAGGTAAAATATTCCACCGTCCAGAACTGGTACCCGGGGGATAAGGACGGCAAAGGCGGTATCTATAATTTCGTGACCAAGCGCGGCTTGTGTCATGAAAATGCGAAATTATCCTGGACACAGGTGGAAACCGGTTCGGCGATAACCTGGAAGTATCCCAGCTGTATTTTAAAAGGGGATAACAGCCGTGGCGAATTTTATTCCGTCGCCATCACGAATAATTATCAGCAGGCGGATACCGGCACGAAAATGATTCATATCGGGAAGAACACTTCTTCCGTTATTGTGTCCAAGGGGATTTCCGCGGGCCGGTCCAACGCCACTTACCGCGGTTTGGTGAAAATGGCACCGGGAGCTTTGGGGGCACGCAATTCCTCCAGATGTGACAGCCTTCTTATCGGGGATAAGTGCGGCGCCCATACGGTACCGGTTTTTGATAATGCCTGCCTGAGCGCGACGATTGAGCATGAGGCGACCACCTCTAAAATCAGCGAGGATCAGCTCTTTTACTGTCGTCAGAGGGGACTGACGGAACAACAGGCGACGGCGTTGATTGTCAACGGTTTTTGTAAGGAAGTGATGCAGAACCTGCCTTTGGAGTTTTCGGTAGAGGCGGCGCAGCTCATAGGTTTAACTTTGGAAGGAAGCGTAGGATAATGGCTTTGTTGGAAATTAAGGATTTATGCGCCCGCATCGGGGATAAGCCGATTTTGAAAAATTTTTCCCTGACCAT
>CASFRQ010000156.1 GCA_949296785.1 uncultured Alphaproteobacteria bacterium | reverse complement strand
TGGCATCTCAGATTTCTTTGGCCGGATTTTCCCAGGGCGGGTTAATGGCTGTCTTAACGGCTTTGCTTCGCGAAGATATGGTTGAAAGGGCAATTTCCCTGTCTGGCCTGCCCCTTTATTTTGGTCAGTCTCTAAAACCGGAACAGGTTATTTCTTTTCCGCCGTTACTTTTTATCCAAGGGCAGGGGGATGATGTTGTTCCTCCGGCAAGCTTACGGTTGACGGCGGATAGTTTAAAGAAGGCAAAGATTTCCGCTTCTTTTGAGGAAATTCCGGCTATGGGGCATGAAATCAATTCAAAGGCTTTTTTTAGGATGATTGATTTTTTAAAAGAAGGCGCTGAAGAAAAATAAAATATCAATTTATTCGCAGGACAAAGCTTGAAAAAAAGGGGCAACATGTCATCACTTTTAATTAAGAATATTTTTTTAAACGGTTGTTTGACGGACGTTTTTATTGATAAAAACAAATTTTGCAAGATTGCGCCTGCGCTTTCCGTAGCTGCAGACTTGGAAATAGACGGTCGGGACAAAGCTTTAATTTCTCCGTTTTATAATATGCATACACATACAGGAATGAATCTGTTGCGAGGAATTTCCGATGATAAGCCTTTGATGGAATGGCTTCAAAAAGATATTTGGCCGGCGGAGGAACGTCTGACGGATGAAGATGTTATAGCTTCTGTCCGTTTATCCGTTTTGGAAATGGTAAAATCCGGTACGGTTTTTTTCTGCGATATGTATTCTCATCAAAAGCAGACAATGCAAATTGTTGCGGATATGGGTATAAGAGCTTTTGTTCCTTTTGCGGAAATGGATTTTTTTAATGAAAAAGAGCGAATAAGCCGCCAAAAAAGGACTTTGGATTATCTTAAATTGCCAAATCCGGCTCCGGATAGGATTATCAAAGGGTTAGCTTGTCATTCCGTATATACGGTTTCCGAAGAGCTGTTCAAATGGACGGTTGAAAAATGCCGGGAATTCGGTCTTTTTCTGCATATCCACGCGGCTGAGACAAAAACGGAAGAAGAGGAATGTCAAAAAAAATACGGTTGCTCCGTAATTGAACGGATTAAGTCATACGGGGCTCTTGGAAAACAAACGATTTTGGCTCATGCTGTTTATGTCAGCCCTAAAGACAGTCAAAAAATAGCAAAAGCGGGGACTTGTGTCGTAACTTGTCCTTGTTCCAATATGAAGCTGGCTTCCGGCTTGTTTCCTTTTCAACAAATGATGAATGCCGGCGTTTGTATAACAATTGGAACGGATAGCACCGCCTCCAACAATAATTTAAATATGCTGGAAGAAATGAAATTTGCCGCGTTATCCGCAAAAATACAGTCTGGAGACCCGTCTGAGGCTTCTGCGGAAGATATTTGGAACTGTGCGGTTTTAAACGCGCCCCGTTTTTTTGGGATAAATGCCGGAAAAATAGAGGAGGGGGCGTTAGCCGACTGTCTGTTGATAGATTTGAAAAATGTTTCTATGTTGCCGAATTACAATCTTGTTTCAAATTTAGTTTACAGTGCCGGATCGGAATGTGTTCATTCTGTTATTTGTAACGGCCGCTTGATTATGCATGATAGAAAAGTATTTAACGAAGAAGAAATTCTTTTTGAAGCCTCTGCCTGTTCTAAAAAATTTAAAAAAGAAATTTAATATTTTTTCTTTATAAAACAAAAAGATGAATAAATAATTTAATTTTTTAATTAAGCTTTTGTTTTTCCAGAAATTCTCCGGTAAAGAATTTCTGTTATTTTGTTTAAAATAATTTCTGTTTTGTCAGTGAAAATATTCGCGGTCGGAGACGGAATTTCACTGTAGTTTATATTCCTTTACAATCTTTTTTATAATCCGGGGCTCTGTTGGATATGCATGGTCTGTCCAGTCTCAAGTA
>CASFRQ010000155.1 GCA_949296785.1 uncultured Alphaproteobacteria bacterium | reverse complement strand
CTAACGGAAATTTTTTAAAATGCCGGAACAAAAATAAGAAATCCAAAAAACAGTTTTTTACTATATAAAGTCGGTTTCCCCATCCTTGAAAAAGCTTTTTATGACTTAAAGCGTTTTCCCTCCCAACATGAAAGCAGAAGCGATGCTTTATATTTTTGAAAATTTCCCCGGACATGCCGGGGAATCCCCTTTTCTCAGAAAAAACATCTTCTCCGATTTTTGCCTGAAAAACCGTCTTTTCATCTTCTTCATAAAATCAGACTTAATTGCTTGGTCGGAACTGCTTTTATTCTCGGCGGACAGGCGCTTTTTCAAAGCACCTCCAACCTGTGCGGAAATAATGCATCACGAGCGTAAAGACAAAGACGGAAACAAAGCAAACGATAAAAAACAAAGAATCCTTCAAAGGACATCCCTTTTTCAAGTTAACCGTCAACCTTCCGCGAAAACACCACGCAGAGGAGAACAGCCTGCATTCTCCTCAGGAAAACTCTTATCAAAGAAAAACAAAAAAAGGAAGGGATACCCCTTCCTTTCTTCTTTAGATAATATTGAGATCTTTATTTATTCGGAAACAACCGTTTCGGAAACGGTTTCGGAAACTTCCCCGTCTTCATCCACTTGAAGTTCATCCGTTTCCTCAACTGTTTCTCCACCTTCAGCATCATCCGAATTTTCGGAAGCTTCCTGTTCTGTTTCGGTTTCCTCAACAAGAACATCTTCCGACTGGTTACCGCCCATAACCGTCCTCAGATCCTTTATTTCAATCTTGATTTTTTCTTTCTCGGCCTCAATAATCTCAGGCAAAACCCTATCGTGATACAAAGCTTCCAATTCCGGTTCCATCTCTTCAAAAGAAGGAGGAGCCTTCATCCGACGGTCTTCCACTTTGACGATATGCCAACCATATTGCGTTTTAAAAGGCTTGTCGGATAAATCGCCTTTTTTCATGGAGAACACAGCTTCTCCAAATTCCGGGACAACCATATCTTTTACAAAATAATCCAAAAGTCCGCCTTGCTCAGCAGAAGTTTCATCCAAGGACTTCTCACGAGCCATCTCTTCAAAATCGGCACCTTTTTGAATCTGGCGCAGGATGTCTTTTGCCTCGTCTTCCGTTTCCACAAGGATATGCCGCGCCAAAACCTCATCTTCAGGAACAAAGCTCTGCAGACTTTCCTGATACAACTCAAAAAGCTTTTCTCTTGTCATCGTTTTGGCAACTTCCGCATCCAAATAAGCGCGAGCCAGGATTTGATCCTTAACATCCTTAATTTCTTTTTTTATTTCCGGGTTATCGGCAACATCGGCTTTCTGAGCCAATTCCATAACAGCGGCCTTATTAACCGCAATCGCCAAAAGCTGGTCATAAAGCACTTCTACGGGAATGGTGCGCAGCTGAGGAATAGAGTTTTTCAATTCCACCAAATCAGCCAATGTAACCTCTGTTCTCCCTACTTGAGCGACCACCGGACTGTCCTTTGCCTTTTTTCCAAAGGGGGAAACACCCCATTCGGCATAACCAGCGTACTCGCGACCAGCGTAAAAACCCACGCCCGCCAAAACAACGCATAAAATAACATATAAAAACTTTTTCATTTAAAACTCCTTTTCCTCAATACTACCCGAGGGGACATTATAAACAGCTCAAAATCAAAGAGCAAACATATTTTCTTCAAAAATCCTTTTTTTGACTTCAGCCATCTCTGTCCGGGGAAAAACTTTCCTTTAACAAAGGCAAAGCCTGCCTGACATATTTTTCCGGCAGAACATCCTCCATTATTCCGAAAGAAGCGGCAAATTCCTCTTTCTTTTCTTCCATCAAAGCTTTAACGGCGCGTCGGAAAACCTTTAAAGAATACATAAAATAAAAACCATCCAGGACATTATCCCGAAGGATTTTTTTAAATTCTTTCAATTGCAAAGAAAAAGCTTCCGCCTCCTCCTTTGAAAAAGAATTCCTCCGTTCCGCTAATTCCATTTTCTGAATAAAAATAAACTCCAAGCCTTTTAAATTTTGAAAAATGCTCTTTAAAAGAGGAGCCCGCGGCAGGGCAACACCGCACTCCTTTTCTATTTTTCTCATCTGAATATAAATCTCTCTTTGGACTTTTAGAGAAACCAAAGGAAGAAGATGTGAAAAAACATCCGCACAGGCGTCTTTGTCGGATAAAGCAAGAAACAAGACAAGCTCTCTTTTAACATCAAAAGAAAACCGCGAATCTTTCAAAGCGCTTTTAACCGGCGCATAAGCTGTCGGCCCCGCTTTAAGCAGCGCATCAAAAGCGGCGGATTTTGTATCTTCATCCTGAAGCGCCTCAATTAAAAAAGGAACCAAACGTACGGAACGCATTTTTCCCGCCAATTCAAAAGCTTTTTTCCGAACGGACAAATCTCCGTCCCGGCACAATTTTCGCGCCAAAGGATATACCTGCTTTGACGGACCGGCACACAGAATGCGGCAGGCCTCCAACCTCTGTGCCGCATCGTTGGAAAAAGCCATTTCATTTAAGAAATACAGCGCCTGAGCGGCTTTATCCGTATCTTTTTTCAAAAAGCCTTGTAAAACACCATTTTTCATCTCCTCTTGAGGCAGATACTTTTCCGCCAAAAGCGATATTTCCTCTTCTTCTGTCAAAGAAATCAAAGTTGACAAAGCTTCTCTCCGAACCAAAGCAGCTGAATCATTTTCAACCATTTCAACCACCTGCTCTTTTTTGGAATAAAGAGAACAACGTTCCACTGTCTGCAAAGCCTTCAATCTGACGGATGGGAGCGGACTTAAAAGCAACTGAGAAACCTTTTCTTTAAAAAGCGGATGCCTGGAATTTTCCAAAACCTTTAAAAAATAAGCGGCTTTTTCCGCATCTGCGCTTTCCAGCTGCCGGCATGAAAACTCAAACACCCCGTTTTCCAGAATAACAGGGAAAAAGTTGTCTCTCAAAGAAAATGCCGACAACTTTTTTTTCATTAAAAAAGCATACTTCCGGCTTGTTTGAAAAATAAGGAAAATTATCATCAATCCCGAAAAGATGCCTAAAAAAAGCAAATACCTTCCGAAAAACAGAAAGACCGCCAGCATTGCCGCCGTCATACCCGCCGGTTCCACAAGAACTTTCTGCCGCAAAAAAGAAGCCGCTTTTCGTTTCAGTCGGACAGCTAAAAGCAAAGCCGACTCATAGAAACCTTCCCAAAAATACTGCAAAACTAAAAAAGTTTTGGCCGCCAGCAAGGCACCCGCGAAAGAATCCCGAAAACAAGAGAGGCCGAAGAAAACCACGGCAAGAAAATATCCCGTTTCTCCGGCAACGGACCTGATGCGCCGCCCTTTTTTAAAAAAGAAAAACAGGATAAAAAATAAAACGCCGCCCAAAACCGATGAAACCGCCCCCATCAGCCACACGAACGACAAATCCTTTTCCAGACAAAAGAAATAAAATAACTCATAAAACCGGAAAAAGATAAAGCCGCCAAATGCCGCCTTAAAAAACAAAAGAAGGTTAAAAAGATAAGCAGCCCCTTTTTCCTCTTTTTCCAAATGTTCGGCAAAGCCCAACGCCGGCCTCTGAGAAACAACCTTCGGTTCCCTTTCCAGTCTTTGGATAACCCAAGCCGCCGCAAACAAAGAAACGGCACATCCCGCGATTAACCCCTTTAAGGTATAAATTTTCAAAAGCATCAGCAACTGTCCGCCGACGATTATCCCAAGGATATCCATGCACACCAGACAGAAAAACTTTTTAGATTCAAAGTCTTTCCAAACAAAACGGAAAACAACGTTATAAAAAACCGCCTGAAAAAAAACAATAAAAGGAAGCAGGCAAACAACCATCACCCGGCTAAACTCCGGGGAAAAACACAATCCGGCGCATAGGGCCGCCTGCCCTAAAAAACAGGGAAAAACCAACCGACTGCCCAAAGAAGACACGCCGGAAACAACTTTATAAACGGCAAGGCCGGATATTATCATGCACAAAGCAGATATTAAAAACAAAAAGGAAAGGTCTCCGACGCCGAATGCCTTATAATAGGAATTAAAAATCAATCCGTTCAGCCATACAAAATGGAAGGATTTAAAAAAAGCGCCGGCGCACCCTAAGGCCAAGAGCCCTCTTTCTTTCGGAGAAAGCCCTAAAAATTTTGAAAAAAGAAAAACTTTTTCCGACACATTCACCCCTTTTTTAAGATTCTGCGTTTTTTAAAGCTTTTTATCAGGTTAACCGAAAAACTTCAAACCTTAAAGCTTTTTCTTGAAACAAACCTCTTTTTCAAGCTTTCAAACGGGAAACGCCCTTTTTCCCCGTTCTGACAAAATCATACGCAGCCGCTTGAAAAAAGAAGAAAACTGCAAAACATCCGGCGGTTAAAAAAATTTCCTTAATCAAACCAGATCCGTCCTTCGGCAATTGCAAACCGTCAAACCATTCAACCGTTCCCGGCGTCGGCCCCCGCTCAAACAGAGGCATTCCGACACATTATTCCCGCAAAAGTCCCAGAAGGCTTTGAGCATACTCGCCGGCTTTAAAGGCCTGCAAATCCTCCTCTTTTTCACCGACTCCCAAATAACAAACCGGCAAATGAAATTTCTGCGTCAAAGCAACCAAAACACCGCCCTTAGCCGACCCGTCCAACTTTGTCATCACCAACCCCGTTATGGGAAGGCAGTTGGAAAAAGCCTCTACCTGCGTCAAGGTATTCTGTCCGATAGACGCGTCTAAAACCAAAAGGCTGGCATGCGGTGCCGTCTCATCAATTTTCTTCACAACTCTGTTGATTTTTTCCAGTTCCGCCATCAATTCCTTTTTATTCGGCAAACGGCCGGAGGTATCCACCAAAACTACATCGGCTTTCATTGATTTCGCTTTCATGACGGCATCAAAGACAACTCCCGCCGGATCCGACCCGATGGGTTTTGAAAAAACGGGAACACCGATTTTATCTCCCCATTCCTGCAACTGCTCTATGCCGGCACTGCGAAAAGTATCCGCCGCAACCAAAAGGACGGAAAGCCCCTGCCTTTTAAACTTTTGGGCCAGTTTGGCGGCTGTCGTCGTCTTTCCCGCTCCGTTCACACCGGACATTAAGAGAATAAACGGTTTATGATTCAAATCCACAAAAAAAGGCTCTTCCGCCTCCCGCATTAAAGATTCTATCTGTTGGGACAAAAGGATTGACGCCTCCTCCATGCTTGCGGGATTTTGTTTTTGAACCATCTGAACCAAATGCTTTGAAACCTGCGCGCCGACATCTGATAAAATAAGAGCTTCCTCTAAGGCTTCATAAGCCTTCTCATCCAGAATTGAAGAGGAAAACACCTCCCTAAACCGCCCGGATGTTTTTAAAAAACCTTCCTTAAGCTTTGACAACCAAGCCATCGCTTGTAACCTCCTTCACAATACCACGGACAAACGCCCCTTCCGGCGCAGCCCCCTCCATAACGGCTTTCAAATAGTATTTCGTCCACCCGCCGGCGTTTGTTTCAACCAATACCTCCACCGCACGACCGATAAAACCCTCCATATAGTCCGCCATCATCTTATTTCCCAAACGGCGCAACCGGGCGGCTCTCTGCTTGCGGACAGTCGGCGCCACCTGCGGCATTTTCGCCGCCGGCGTTCCCGGCCGCTCCGAATACGGAAAAACATGCAAGTGCGTTATCTGGCCCTCTTCAACCAAACGGCAGGTATTTAAAAACATTTCCTCCGTTTCTGTCGGAAAACCTGCAATAAAATCAGACCCGATGGAAATATCCGGGTTCATCTTTTTCAAAAAAGAACAAATGCGTAAAACTTCCGCCCGATTATGCCGCCGCCCCATCCGTTTTAAAACCATGTCATCCCCCGCCTGCGCGGACAAATGGACAGAAGGCATCAACTTTTCCTCTTCTCCGAAAAAAGACAAAAGCCTGTCCGATACCCCGTGCGGATCCAGCGACCCCAAGCGCAGGCGGCACAAACCGTCCACTTCATGCAAAAGCTTTTTGACCAGATCTTCAAATCCGAAGGGATAGGATAAAATATCAACCCCCGTCAAAACCAGCTCTTTATACCCTTTTTCCGTAAAAGCGCGGGCCTGCCGAAGAATCTGTGCCGGTTCAAGGCCTTTGTTCTTTCCCCGTATTTGAGGAATTACGCAAAAGGTACATGCATGGGAACATCCTTGTTGTATCTGCAAAAAGGCCCGCGTACGGTGCTCAAAATCCGACACAAGAGGAAGATTTGCTGTCTCTTCATCCAAAGAATCACCGACACACATCTTTTTATCGGACAATAAATCTTCAGGCCGAAGCTTTTCAACATTCCCAAAAACCCTGTCCACTTCCGGCATTGAGAGATACCTTTCCGGATTCAGCTGCACAGCGCAGCCGGCGGCAATAATCACGGCATCCGGATTCTCCTTGCGCGCTTTACGGATAGCCTGACGACACTGGCGTTCCGCCTCTTTTGTCACGGCGCAGGTATTGATTAAGATAACATTGTCCAATCCTTCCCCGATTTTTTGAATCAGGGAAGACTCATAACTATTTAAACGACATCCGAATGTTAAAACTTTCATACCGACCTTTTACCTTTTTTCTCCGCTTTTGTCCACCCGAATATCTTTTTTTTGCCTCCGAACTGTCATTTTTTTCACTTCCCTTTCCAATAAAAGAAAAACCCAACCAAAACATTTTTTCGGCAAAATCCCGGCCCCCTTGAAGGATACCGGGATTTGCGACAAAAAACACTCGGTAAAAAACACCGGAAGATCGCCTAATACGGATACAAATCTTTCAACGGTTTTTTACTTTTCCTCTCTCCAGAAACGTTTTTCTTTTTTTTAAAAAGTAAAAACAATAAAAGAACCGCAATACTTAAAAGAGCACCTAAACCGACACCGACACCGAATAAAAACAATTCTTCCATACGCCAAACACCAGCATTTTTCTTTTCATCGCTTTCATTCACATCTTCTTCCTGTCCGTCGGAAAGAGAGCGTTCTTCGCCGTTTTTGTTTTCAAACGCGGTTGCCGTGTCTGTTTCGTCCCAACCCCTTTCTCCGGAGTCTTTTTCTCCTTTGTCATAAAAAGCGCCGGAGTCGGAAGTTTCGCTACCTGACAATCCCGATGAAACGGCCTCCTTTGAAGAAAACTTTTCTTTCATACCCGAGCTTGCGGAAGAATACCCCTTGCCGGACCCGGTCGTCCTCCCCGTCGCACCCGTTGCCTGTTTGACAAAAACAGTCTTGGACGGGAGAGATGCCTCCTCTTCCTTTCCTTCTGTTATATTAAACCAAGAAATCCGGACATCCGGCAAAACAACCCGGCCGGTTTTCGTCGGCATAAAGACAAATGATTTTTCTTTAACTGCAGTATAAATTCCATTTTTGATTTCGGTGGAAACCTTCTCCTCCCCTTCATAGACTTTTACGCCGTCAATCGGCGGCATAACCAGACGAGGGAGAATCTCCTCGGCAGCACCCGTCGCCCGAACGGTAATGGTCCGCGTAACGGCCTCCCCAAGAGGAATCTCCCCTTCCTCCGGAGCCCAGCTTTCGGACAAAGACAAACTCTTTGCGGGCAACCAGGCTTTCCCGCGAAATTTTTCCGGAATGGGCAGAATTGTTACAGAAGCCTCCGGTGCCTTTAAAAAGACTTCCTTTTGGCCCATCCGTCCCATGTAAAGAACATCTGCCGTCAAGCCGAAAGGATCAAACAGTTCTCTTTCTCTTTTATTCAACGGCGCCGCCACCGTTCCGGAAAAAGCGGCCGGAGATATTTCAAAAGTTCCGGATTTTGTCGGAAAAATCAAGAAAGTTCTTTCCGCCACTTCATACAAAACGCCGTTTTTTTCCTCCTGATAGGTTTTATCCTCCCCCATTCTTTCAACACGAGCGCCCTCCAACGCGGGGTCTTCAATCCTTCCGTTCAAAGAAGCCGTATTGTAATATAGTTTCACCGTATAAGCAAAAGCGCTGTCCACATAACCTTTTTCCGGCGACACGACGCTTTCCAAAAACACCGACGGCGGAGCGGAAGCATCTTCTTCCTCCTGGCCATTTTCCTCAGCGGATTCTTCATCCTCCCCAAAAGCGTCATCAAAATCGTCGTCTTCCGAACCGGCACCTTTCTCCATTTGGGAATCGGTTTGAGATAAAGTCAAAGAAGAAGAAGCGGGAAGCACTTTGACGGAAAGTTCCTGCGTCTCCTCTCCGTCCACTTTCAAAACCGGAATAGTCAAAACTCCTGACCTTAAAGGCGTTAAAGTCAATGTCAATATGCTGAGCGTCCGGCTCTTTCCGTTGACATAAGAGGTTTGAATCTGCGTTCCCCTGTTTGTAATCCGAAATAATTTTTCCAAATCGGAAGTGTCTATGGAAGCATTCGTCAATACTTTGTCTTGAGAAGATAAAACAAGTTCCGTTTTTTCTCCTTCCCTTACCGTTGACGGCCGGACCGAAGCTTTGACAAGAGCCTGCGCCGAAATGCTTCCGAAAACAAATATCAATAAAATGCCGTAAAACAGACCTCTTTTTAAAAATTTTCGCATTTTCCCCTCCATTTTCCCTTTATTGTCCGTCTGTCTTTTCCATTTTCACCTTTTCCCGATGCTTTTGAAAAAGATAAAGCTTTTTTTCATTCCCCGTTCTATTTTCCAACCCTTTAAAGAATAGCCTGATTGTTTTTCAATAAAAACCTTTTTTATTAACCTCTAAAAGCTTCTCTCCCGCCAGCGAGATTTTTGAATCTTCACCCCTTGTTTTTCCGGCTAAAACCTTTTCAAAATAAAGGAAAGAAAGCTACAGTCGGAATTCTTGTTTTCCCTCTGAGGATAATTCTTTTAAACCGCCGACAATTCGCTCTCCTTTCCCGAACGCGGCGCACGGATAAACAGATTTGAGCTTCTCATTTTCCCCGTTTTTCCGGTGTTCCGCAAAAACAGAAGGTAATTCCGCCGCTTTTAATTTTTTTCTGTTCTTCTTTCCCCATGCCCCTTTCGTTTACTTTTTCCGGTATTGTTGACGCAGCCGAGCTCTTAAAAGAAAAGAGGGATCGTCAGGCACCTGGTCCAACCATTGCCTTTGCCGCCTTTGTTGAGGAGATTCTTCCGCGGGCCGAATAGAAGAAGGAGCTGTTCCGTTTCCTTCATCCCCGTCTCTTTTTTCTTCGGATGTTTGTTTTCCGACGTTATTCTGATTTTCCCCGTTTAAAACCGAAGAAAATTCTTCATTACTCTTTTCCCCCGTTTTTGCGGCGGAAAAAGAATTTTTTTCCTCCCTTTCCGGTAAAGCCCCACCGAAAGAACCTGTTTTGTTTTTTTCGGACAAAGCATCCTTATTTTCTTCCCCTTCCGTCAGCCCGGAGACCCCCTCTTTTTCTTTAGAAGGTTGTTCTGACTCCGGCCCCGATTCTTGTCCTTGCCCGCCGGAATTTTTTTCAAACGCCGTCCCTTTTTGCATTTCGGAAGCATCTGAATTATTTTCTTTTAAATCCTGCCTCTCCTCCCCTTTTTCTTCCGTACCAGCCGACTCGTTTGAACCATTGGGTTCTTGGTCTTCCCCGTTT
>CASFRQ010000154.1 GCA_949296785.1 uncultured Alphaproteobacteria bacterium | reverse complement strand
GACGGTTTGGCTGACGCATCGATTTCATCCGTTTTTAATTCTCGGTTTGCTGTTTTTAACTGCGTTTTGCGGTTTTCTCTTCTCAAAAATCGCCTACTCTTTTGTTTACAAAGAAACCCGCACCGCATTCCGTGAATCGGGGGAAATTCCCTACCGGCAGTTTGACAAGACCCTCGGCACCTGTGTCTGCGCCTTTCTCATGGTCACGCCGGGCTTCATCACCTTTGCCGTTGGCCTCCTCTGCCTTCAGGAAAACCTCCGCCGCCTTCTGGGCACCGCCGTCCGCCATCTTCTCGACTTCAGCCTTGAAGAACTGTACAATTATATGCGGCTGTATGAGGTGGAGGTGTAGTCAGGTTAGGGATTCGATAATATTAATCGTTCCGGCGATTCCGGATTCCAAAGAGACAGTCGGAGACCACCCTAATTTTTCCAGTTTATTTGCGGATAAAACAGCATTTTTAACTTCCGAATATGTTTTTTTCTCGGTTTCTGTCATTTGAATAAATTCGGTTTGGACGTTGCGTGTTTCAGCCACAATTTCCGCTATTTCTTTCAGAGTGTAAAGTTTTTTATTGTTGGCAATATTATAGGCGTTTTCGGTTTTTCCGAATTTTAACAGTACAAATAAAGCAGATACAGCGTCCGACACATAGGTGTAGGATAAAACCTGTTCTCCCGAGCTCTTAATCTGAATATTTTGCCTGTTGACGGCATTCATCATGAATTGGGACAAGGCTTTTGAGTCCGCTAAATTCATTGTCGGTCCGTAAACACGGCTCAGTCTGGCAATCACAGTATGCAGGTTAAATTTTTCCGAATAGCAGAGACAAAGAGTCTCGGCGGCTCTCTTGCTTTCGTTATAACAGGAACGAAGGCTGAGTGTATTAACATGTCCGAAAGCTTCTTCCGTAATTTCGCCGGTGATATCTCCGTAAATTTCCGAAGAAGACAGAAAAAGAAATGTTTTTGTATGTTTCTTCACAGCCAGTTCCAGCAGATGATTAATGCCGATGTAATTTGTATGCATTGTTCCTATCGGGTCGGCAGCATAATTCCTTTGGTCCGAATTGCTTGCTCCGTGAATAATAATATCAATATTCGAAAACCGCAAATGAATGGGTTTCAGTAAATCAATTTCTTTAATAATTAATCTTTTATCATTAATGAATTCGGAGAAACGATTTTGAGCCTTCTTTTTATTTCGTACCAGCAGTATTATTTTACACTTTATATCGGAAAAAAGAAGAATATCCGTAAAATAAGACATAATTAATCCTGTTCCGCCGGTAATACAAATTGTCTTATTCCTAAAGAAGGACAAATCGTGATTTTCGAAAAAGGATTTTGCTTCCGTTAAATATAAAATATTGCTGTATAATTTATTTTTCATTTTCAATAATCATCATCCCTTTAAAAAGATCGACTTCGTCGGGAGTTGTTACTTTAAAGTTTTTTTCCGAACCTTTACAGAAATATATTGGCTTGTCCAATTCGACGAGAAGAGTGCAAACAGCAACCGAGTCTTGAATATTCTTTTTTTGAGCTTCTTCAAAAAGCGAATTAAGATAACCGAGTTTGATACCGTGGGGAGTTTGTGTTCTGATTAAAAGATCTCGATTTAATAGTGAAGGTGTTTTACCGGCATTTTCTGTTGTAAACACGGCTTCATTAATACCGATTGCCGTTATAGAAACATCTTTCATGCCGGATTGAGCAATACAGGCTGAAATTGTTTCTGCCGAAACACCGGGGCGATTTCCATCATGAATTAAAACAATATCGTTAGCGTCGGCATAAGTTTTTATAAAATCAAGACCATTGTGAATTGATTCGAGACCGGATTTCCCGCCGGGAACTATCTGTTTTAATTTTGAGATCCCGAATTGTTGAGACATAGCCTTCAAGTACTCTGTCCAACCATCCAAACAGACAACGATAATGTCGGTTATTTCCGGGTGGTTTTGGAATTTTTCCATTGTGTATATAATGAGGGGTTTGTCCTTAATGCTCAGAAATTGTTTGGGAATGAATTGATGGGCACGGGAACCGATACCGCCTGCCGTGATTAGTGCTATATTTGCCATACTAACGAACCTCTAAAAAATTAAGGATTTGATTATTCAAAAAATAATAGTAAAAGGTCTTTTCACCATTGTTTTCTGTTTTCCAATTTCGTCTGTGACTTAGTTTAAAAACAGAGGTATCTTCTGTAATTTTAAATAAAAGATCTTTTGAAAAGGGTTTATCCATAAGGTTGTCGTTAAATTCTCTCGCGTGAGGATTATTAGGTAATACATCATCAAAATATTTTTTGATAATCGGAAAAGAGGTGTAGGCAATATATATAAAATAATCCATAAGAATATAGTCTATGGAAGAATCGAATTTTTCATAATAAAGTTCATACATGTCGGACATGAAAGAGAAGAATAAAGAATTATTCAGACTTGTTCCCAAAAAAAATCCTGTCCATCGAAAATCGGAAATTAATCTATATTGTTTTTTTACGGTGTATTTTATTCCCGAAAATATGGGATAAGAAAAAATTTGTTCCGAGATATTATTCGTACAAAATAAAGTAGCATCCATCCATATCCCGCCGTATTTTTTGAGTAAATTCATTCTTACATAGTCTGAGAAGTGAGCCGGTATGATGAGACCGGATTTGAACTTTTTTAAAATATTTGAAGATAAGGAAATGTAATCAGATATGTTATTTTCATCGATTAAAATTACAGGGTGATTATTAGAAAATCGTTTGATAGATTTGTAACAATTGATAACAATAGGCGGCATTTGACTTTCGCCTTGCAACCAACAAACCCAAATTGGAGCCGGTGTTTTGACTTTATCAGATGATTCCGGTTTGTTTTTATAAGCTTCAATTACAGAAGAAAAATTACTCTTTAGAAAATTTAAAACAATTTTATGGTGAGCTATACAACATAAATTGTATAATGGTTTTATTTTCAGTCGTGCAAAAACACGCTCAAAGAACCATATTATTTCTTTAAAAAATGCAGTTGATTTATAGCTTTTCATAAGAAAAAACCGCCTTCAAACGAAAGCGGTTGTCTCGGACGGAAAGAGGGGGATTCGAACCCCCGGTAAGCCGGAGCCTACAACAGATTTCGAGTCTGTCCGATTCAACCACTCTCGCATCTTTCCAAATTGTACCCAAGAGGACTCGAACCTCCGACCTTTGGTTCCGCAAACCAATGCTCTATCCAACTGAGCTATAGGTACATTAAGCACGGAAAGGGGGGGATTCGAACCCCCGGTACCCTTGAGGGGTACAACTCCTTAGCAGGGAGACCGATTCGGCCACTCTCGCACCTTTCCATTTCGGAGAAACGGGGATTCGAACCCCGGGATGCTTGCGCATCAACGGTT
>CASFRQ010000153.1 GCA_949296785.1 uncultured Alphaproteobacteria bacterium | reverse complement strand
CGCTTTTTGTAATACCTCCCGAATGCTCGCCTCCTGCCCGCGGATGCTTTCCAACGCAATGCGCTTTTTCCCTTCTAAGGAGAACATACCGTCAAAAAACTCTCTTATCTTTGGCGACAACTCCTCGTCCTTTATCATCCCGTGACGGATAAGGGCGTTCTTAAACCTCTCCAACCACCTTTTGAAGGATTCAAAAAAACGCCGCATAAAACTTGTCGGCGCCTCCTCTTTGGTTAAATACACCATCGCTTTGTCCGCCAAATCCTCCGCGATGTCCCGCCGCAACAGCTCGTTCGCATCCTCTACCCCATAATACTCTTTTAATCCTTGCAAAAGGCCTTCCTGACCCACCGCTTGCGCCCGCATTATCCGGTTCAGCGTAAAAAAGTGCATCAGCTCGTGCACCATCGTGTCCACATCCCCGCTCTTCATGATTTGGATGATTTGCCCCGCTTTGTCCCCCATCTCAAAATACCCACGCACCCCGGTAGGCTCTTCCACTTGGTCTTGGAAAAATACCGTTGAGCTGTTTGCCTGGATATTATTCAAAGCCTGCGCATATTCCTGTTCATTACCGTTTTCCGCCCTTTCAACATTTAAAAAATGTTCCTTTTCAAGAACCTTTGCAACTTCATCATATTTTTTCCCTTTTGGAATAATAACCCCGGAAAATTCGCTAAAATCAACCACCCTGCGCGGTTTTACTTCAAAATAATCTGTCGGAATATTCTTTATCTCATCTCTTAACTTTTCTACCGCTTCGCTAAGACCTTCAGGACTTTTGAGCCCCCATTTTTGCATTTTTTCGGTTACCGGTACATCTGTGTCTATAATAACAGACGCCACTTTCTGCAGGCTGTCCATATATGATTCTTCGTTGATATCGGCAATCTTTTCCACCAAATTACCAAAATCATCCTCCAGCCTGGCAATCGCTTCGCGCTGTTCTTCCTTTGAAACAAGTTTATGCCGCCTCTTCTTGACTTCTTTTAAATTCCTGAATTTGTAAACAAAGAAACTTAAAAGCTCATTCACCCCAGGATACTCCCCAAGCCACGCCCCGCTTTCTTTTTCCTGCTTTTTTAAAATACTCATTATATTATTTAAAGTCAGTTCTTTCCTGACCATATCCGTATTTCTGGCGTTTTCTGTCCATAGATACGGCTCGGCATTTTTCATAATGTTATTATTATACCAGTCAATATATTCTTGACTGTTCATAACTTCATAAACTTTATAATCTTCGCCAAGACCTTTATCCAGAGCGTATAATTCCATCGCCATATTATTACTCTCGGGATACCTGATATTTTCTCCTATGTTATACAAAAACACGGACAACTCTCTTTCTCGCCCGTTTTTTTCCAATATACTTTTTATAAAATCTTTTCCCGCCGGAAGTAAATCATACCTGATTTTTTGCCCGATACTTGGTGTCCAGGCATCCCGGTCATACACATCAATCCCTCTTCTGGGCGTTGCTAATTTCTCGTTAGCAACTAGGACAATCTCTCCAAATTGATTGATATTCCCCTGCGATACTTTGCGCAACGCCAAAGACGGCATCGCCAAACCGCCCAGTTTTATGGCGCTTTCTATACCAGCAAGATTTATATTATGTGTGGCATATAAATCTTTTACCTCTTCCCCTCTCTGATTATACCTCTGCTCCCTTTGATAATATATATTATCGCTTGTCCGGCTAAAACTCCCGCGGTTATAAACGGATTTTATCTGGTTGGGAGAAAAGACAACATAATCATCCGCATTTAAGAGCGGTGAATTCCGCTTCTCCCTCTCTTTCTGCTCAACGACTCCGGCTATAAACTTCCTTTCTTTTCTGTTATGTAAATCT
>CASFRQ010000152.1 GCA_949296785.1 uncultured Alphaproteobacteria bacterium | reverse complement strand
TAAAGCGGACTGTGAAAATACCATGGGGCTTTCCAAGACTTTTTAAATTCAATAATACACTCTTAAATAAGATATTTACCCGAAAACTTTTCAAACCGCCGGCGGTGGAACCCGCACATCCGCCGAACGCCATTATCAAAAGGATAAGGAAAGTCGCCGGTGCGCCCCAATTTTCATAATCCGTCGCGACAAAACCTGTCGTCGTCGCGAAAGAGGAAAGGGTAAAAACGGTTTCCTTTAAAATTTCCGCGGCGTTTTTTCCATTTTCATTTATCCATCGCCATGTAAAAACGATTCCGATGAAAAATAAAAGAGTCCCCAGGAATGTTTTAATTTGAGAGTCGTTTTTCAATCTGTCCAGCCTTTTGTTGTAAAGCAGGATAACACTGAGTAGAGGAAGAGCGCCGGCAATCATAAAAAAGGAAGTTATCCAGGGAAAAAGCGGATAAAAATCAAACGCTTTTCGGGCAGAATCGCCGGAAACGGTAAAGCCGCCCGTTGAAATGGCCGACATGGCGTAAAGGAGAGCCTCGTAAACCGGTAAACCTGCCGCCGTCAAACAAAACCAGCAGGCAAGGGAAATTGATAAATAAGAAATAATCAGTACTTTTATATTTTGTGAGAATAAAGGGAAGGATTTGCCGTCTATTTCGGAAGATTCCGTTGAAAAAAGCTGCATCCCTTTTGTTTTTAGGGACGGCAAAATCAAAACCGCCAGCAAGATGATGCCTATACCTCCGATCCAATGGAGCATGAACCGCCATAGTTGTAATCCGGGCGTCAAGTCCGACAATTCCGTTAAAATACTGGACCCCGTAGTCGTGATGCCGGAAACACTTTCAAAAAGGCAATCTGTGAAAGAAAAGCCGAACCCTGCGAAATAAAAGGGAAAGTCACAGAATAAAGAGACCGTCATCCAACAAAAAGAAGTTGTCATAAACATAGCGGACAAGCTGATGTTTTGAAAGGAACCTTCGTGCAAGAGGCGGTGTTTCAAAATAAACAGAATACCGGTTAAAAGACCGAGCCCGGCTGTTTTGAAAAAAGCGGCCGCCGCTTCTTTTTCTCCTGCAAAAATATCCAAAACACTTGGAATTAACATGGCTGCACTGAAAAAGCAGAGGACAAAGCCTGTAATATAAAAAATAAAGTTAGTTTTCATTTTTCCCGTTTCCTCTTTTATTCCGGCGATTTTTGCCTCGCTCAGCGGGAGGTTTTTTTACGCTTTTTCCTTGAGGGGAACAGTTTCGGCGCGGTCACCTTGTTTTTTGTGCCCCTTTTTCTGTTTATACCGCCTTTTCTTTCTTTGCAAGGTAAAAGCTTCTCTCCTGCCTTTTTATTTTTGCATTAAAGCCTTTTTTGTTTTTACGGCGAAGCGCTTTTAGCCGCCGGAACAGAGGAATGAGTTTGTTTTCTTTTCGTTTATAAATGTTTCCGGGAGTTTCACGGTTCTTTGTTTTGCTGTTTCTTTTTTTTAGGAAACAGACGGGGAGAATGCATGAAGTTCCCTTTTTGCGCCGAGGTTATTCGCTGACGAGACTTGGCGCCGAGATTTAAAGGAAAATTTTATTTACCTTAAAAATCTTAAACAAATTGACTTTTTTGAAGAATATTCCGAGAATAAACAAAAAACGGACGGAAATAAGAGGATGATTGACGCGCACGCCCATTTGCCCTCCAAAAGTTGGGAAAAATCGGTTTTTATGCTGGAGGAGGC
>CASFRQ010000151.1 GCA_949296785.1 uncultured Alphaproteobacteria bacterium | reverse complement strand
GACCCAAAACGCAAATCCTAATGCCAGCAACTGTAAAGACGGTCCTTGAAGAACATCGTGGGCATATTGAATAGTTTTGTCCAATCCGCCCATCATAACAATCAAAATGTCGCAAGCCCAGCAACTGTTGCTAATTTCTGTCGCTAAGTCTTGAACCGACGGGATGGAGATGTTCTGATTGGGCGGGTTTGCTCCATAATTGGGTTGAGTTACATCTACTCTGCCACTGTTTGGTCTGTCCGATGCATCAACCTGCTGTGCCGAAGCTTGCGGTATACTTCCCAAGAAAAATAAAAAGCTGAACAAAAGTATTAAAATAATCTTCTTCATTATCTTTCTCCGCTTTTTATTTTACAACCGCTTTAACCATACTGACCATTTTTCCGGCCAGTTGCTTCGCCTTTTGAAATATTTGCTGGAAAACAAAAGATGCGACAGAACCGCCCAAATAATTAGCCATGAAGAAAATTTTTGTCCTGAACATATAGAAGTAAGCGCACAACGCAAATAAAGAAAGGAATCCGAAATCCAACATCCTTATTGATGAAGCCATTTTATTCATCGTATCCGCATCCAAATTCCCCCAGCCTTTCATTTCGGTGATGACCTCGCCGGATGTGGCGAATACATAAACCAACAAAGACATGAACAAGGTAAATACCAAAATTTGAATCAGAGAACTTAAGAAAATCGTCCAGCCTTTTACCAGCCATTCCGATGTTACGGGAAATACCCACGCTACCAAGAGAATGGGAAGCATGATTAAAGCGATACAGGCTCTGATCAATCCATCCAGAAGATAAAAGGGTAGAGTCAAAGTCAAACAAAAAAACAAAAGCCAAATGCCGATTCCTACCAGAGAACCTTGGATAGGACTATCTGACATAACCGTTACGCCAAGAGCCATGCCTTTGGATAAAGACGCTTGCATCGTTACGATAATGTCCCGCATCATTTCTTTAAAACCGGAAGGAAAAATCGGGTTTTGTTCGGAAGCGATTTGAAAGTTTTGCTGTTTGATTGAAGCCGGATCCCAAGAGGAAAACGAACCGGTTTCATTCAACGCTTTCGCCATAATATCATATCCTGTTTTTAAAAAGGCCTCAAAAACAGGTAAGACTGTCAGATTTAGCACCTGGACGAATATCGGAATGGATGACAAAAGGACGGATACGATTACGGCTTTCAGTAAAACCCCCGACATTTTTCTTAAGAAAGCCGTCGGTTGCGGGTTTTTAAAAACGGCTATAATTGACAAGGAATGAAACGCCAGCCAAATCGCTAAAAATACGCCTAATAATGTAACGCATACGGAATGAATGTTTTCATATACTTTAAATAAAAGGGCCCCGCCTTGGTCTATCGCCGCATCATAAAAACCACACATCCAGCAATTGGCCAAAGCTTCTTGATATTCCTCCTGATTTGTAAATTCAACTTGGCAGGCACCCAGCATCATTCCAGCCGCAATAACAGCTAAAATCGTGAAAATTTTATTTATTTTCAAACTGCCGATTTTTTTCATCTGCAATATCTCTTGTTCCCTTTTATTTTGTTCTTATGGTTTTTTTACCAATTCAAATCTACCGATTATCGTTTTGAAAAATGATATAGCCTCCAAAAAGTGTTTTTCCCATTTCCTTTAATATTAGTTGTTTCGTCTAAGAAAATTTCTGTTGCCTTAATAATTCCCTACAATCGCCTTTTGTTGGAAGAGCTCATGTCAAAACGATTCTTTATTTCTCCTGTTTTTGTTCCGGCGTCGGTTGTTCTGGGCCTGTAGGATTCGTATTTGAGTTAGTTTGGGGTTGCGGACCATTCCGAGGGCCGGAAGATTTTCCGGATTGCGTCGGCGAAGCATAACGACTCTTTGTTATTTTTCTGTTCTGCCAGGCATCTTTTATTTTGTCTTTTCCTAATCTACCTAAACCGATGCCGATAGTGCCGGCCGCTCCTCCCGCAACGGCAACGCCGGCCATGAGAGGTTTGTTAGCTGCTGATGACAGCTCTGTTCCGGGACTGCTGAAGCCTGTCAATTCCTCAGCCAGATCGGATGCGCTGTCAAGCAGTTTCCAGGCGAAGAAACATGCCCCCAGAGTGACAAATATCTGCATGCCCGTAAAATCCACCTCGTTTTGCAAATCTTCTACATCTTCGCCATTTTTTAAAACCGTTAATAATCCTTGTTTTCCATTTTCGGTATTCGGACATGCCATCATGCCCGGAGTCGCGTTTTGGCAATTCTCATCAGTCGGTATGGCAAAAGTGATAATTCTTAAGGATAAGATTAAAAGAAGTGAAAGCATGATAAATGTAAAACATGCTCCTACAAAAATCTCAAGAGCCCGTTTGGCGTAAGAATTTTTCCATTCTTGGAAAACCCATGTAATAATCAGCAAAGGCATTAATGCCCCGACAAAAGCGATATGCGCCAAAATATCAATCAGCTTGAGCGGCAGGACAATCAGCATGACAAAATGCCCCAACCATATGAGGCATCCCATTAAAAGGATGTCAAACATTGAGAAAAAAGAAAAGATATTCGCTTCTTTAAAAACCAAGCTGACAATAGAAGCGCCGACGGCCAAACCGTTTACAACCCGCCAGCTGGCCGTACGCATCATGCAATCCAATTGTTTAAACGCTTCGTATGAGAATGCTGAACCTTTAGGAAAAGAAGATTCTCCCAATGTAATTATACTGCAGGGGGAAAAGCTGCCAAGTTCTGAATCTTCATAGGTACTAAAATCCGTGTCGCTTTCAATGATTTTCTGGCTGAACGCTCCGCCTAGTTCCAACACCGGGGTCAAAGTATATCCAAAAATAAACGAAGGGCCGGCCGTTAAAAGGACCGTCGCTATGAAGCCTTTAAAAATGCCTTTGGAGAAAAGACCGAAAAACTGTCCCGGATCCATTCCCTGGAAGGAAGAAAAGAACCTCAGAACCAAAAAAACAATCCAAAGAGCCAATCCGACAGACAGCAAAGGGAGGAGAGGTTCTTTTAAAGTGTTGAAAATCTGAGTTGTAATATTGTTAATCGCCTGAAAAGCTTTTCCAAAAATTGAACAGAACCAGCAACCACTGTTGTTGTCTTTGTAGTTGGTTAAAACAGCTTCATAAGTAGTTCCTTTATATTGTGAGGAATCAAACAATCTGTTTGTTTCATGGACGGAATTAACATTAAGCATTTGAGTGAAACTGTTCGTAAGTACTGAATTTTCGCCATTTTTAAGAGACTCATAAAGTTCATCTCGGACGTCATTATAATCTCCTGAAATAATTGCGTTATTCACCTTGTCTAAGGCCTCTTCAATTTCTTCATTTTGCGGATCATTAGCAAATTCTTCTTTTAATTGAATTTGCATGGCTTCAATAATAGGTTTAAATTGTTCTGGAGTTATTCCATTGTTACCTAAAAGTTGGCTGACAGGAGAACCGTTATCCTCAGCTACACTTTGCATAGCCTCCTGCATTCTGTCTTGAGTACCGCCTTTCATATAAATTCCTTCCCCGGCGATGATACTGTCAGAAACTTCTTGAACCGCTGCCTGACAAGCATTTGATGAATATCCATCTTTACAGGCATCTTCCAGCTTTTTTTTATGTTTCCCTGAAATTGTTAAATTTGATTTATCACCATTCATTATTTCAACGATATCTCGCGCGGTGGAACAACTTTGCATGTTTGCAACGGTTGTTTCAGGACCCGTTTGGCATAATCCGCTCACAAGATTATAATAGTCGTCATATTCGGTATCATCCCCACCTGAGCCATAGATAGCGTTGTTTAACATTTGTTTATTGATTTCTTCAAATGCAGGATCTGTTACTTCCAATTTTTCAGGATCCGTTTCATTCACATAATCAAAAGCTTTGTTTGGATCTACAATGATAATATCCCTGTCTTGAACCATTTCCATAATAGAGGGGGGACAGGAATTGGTTATGGTGCATGATGTATAATAGTCAACGAAATAATCATTTAGCTCCTGGGAAACATTTATCGTCTGACCCTGCAGAGAGGAATCATGCGTATATATATCTCCGTTGTGAAACTGATAGTTCATGGAACAATCTTCCGCATTCTCTACCTTATCGTAGCTTGTTCCAAAAATAGCGCCGTTCAAGAAAGTGTTTTTGTTTGTGTTTACAAAATAATCATAACAATTAACTTTGGCAGCATTGACAGAGGTTGCAAAAAAAGAAAAGAAAAAAAGAAGAAATGAGTAAAAACAGCGGAATCGCATTGCCTAAAACCCTTTTATGTTTTTCTTTAAATTATATCAGAAAAACTAAAAAAAGAAAGTAAAAAGAAAAGGCTCTATTGGGAGCCTTTTCTTTTATTTTAACATGATAAAAACAGTTAATTTTATTCTCTAACCTTTTCTTTCGCTTCTTGTTGAATTGATTTTACCGTATTTTGAGATGCGATCGTCTTTGTCCTGAATGAATCGGACAACAGGCGTTCAATTAACATGTCTCTTAATTCTTTAGCAAATCGTTCGGCGTTGTAAGAACCTTCCTCATCCAAAATTTTAAAACGAACATCTATGACGTCCCCATTTTTAATATAGAGAGAAATACCTTCCAATGCTTCTGTCTGTTTTTCTTTCAGTTCTTTGGGCACTTTTTTATCAGCCTGTTGCAAATCTCTTATTTCCTGAGTGTAAACAAGATAATCAAACAGCCTGTTTAAATATTCTTTATCTCTATCGTTAAAACCGACCCCTTTGTCGTCGGTTAAAAATTCCTGTCTGGCAGCTTCAATGGCTTGCTCTTTGGAAATCTGTTGATTTTGCGTTGTTTGTTGTTGGTTATTTTCTGCCTCTGATTTTGAACAACCCGTCAACGCCATGGAAAAAGCAAGCGTCACGATTCCCAGCTTTAGGGCAACTTTTTTCAGGTTGTGGGCCGGTTTTCCTTTTTCGGCGGCTTCTTTCGTTCCGCTGGTGTAGCTGACAATTTCACCTTTTTGAAGGAATGATTCGGTTTTTGTTTTCATTTTTTACCTCTTTTTTTGATTTGAGTTCTTTACTTAAAATCTTTACCTTTATTTCATTTATTCTCCAGAAATTTATTCTCCAGAAACTTCCCTTTTGCCCTTATAATAAACCCAGCCTTATTTTTGTCAATAGTTTTTTTAATTTTTCTTTCCCTTTGTCAAACAGTTTTCTTTCTTAAGAAAAAATACAGCCGTAACCTTTTAAAAAACGGTAAATCTTTTATTTGCAGGATGTTTTCGTCACGCAGCTGGCGCAGCTTTTCCCTTGACAGTTTTTTCAAAATTTCCCGTTCGCCTTTTTTTGTTTTGTCCAGAACATGCGTGATGTAGCGCTTATAGATTTTCTTAGCAAAGAAGGCGCGAATCTGCCGGTGATCCCGTTCATCCTTTCCTTCCGTCAAAAGCTTATACAAATAGGGAAGGACGAGCGCGTAATCTTCCAAATATTGCGCGGAAATGGCCTCTTTTGACAAAGAGGAGGGTCTTATCCGGTAACTGATAAATGGCAACGGCAGGACCATCAGTCGCCGAGTCTTATTTAAAATTTCCAGAGTGAAAGCCTCGTCTTCCCCACGGCGCAACCCTTCCATAAAATTAACGCTTTTGACAAGAGGAGCCCTGTAAAGCTTGTTCCAAACCATAGATTCAATCGGCAGGGTTTTTTCCATAAAATCTTTTAAAGGGATACTGGTTAAACGGTATTTAAAGTTTTCCAGGTCTATAACATTTTGTTTTTGGAAGGCGGCGTTTTCCGGCACTTTTTGAAAGCTGCAACAGACGATATCCGCATTATGCGTTTCCAAAAAAGTCATTAAGATTTCCAAAGTCTGCGATGCCATGAAATCATCGCTGTCCAGGAAAAAAATATAACGTCCTTTTGCTTCCCGGATGCCTTTGTTCCTGGCCTGTCCCACGCTTTTCATTTTTTCGTCGGAAAAGACGCGAAAACGAGGGTCTTTCGCGGCAAACTCTTTTAATATACTTACAGACGAATCGTCCGATCCGGAGTCAACGCATAAACATTCAAAATCGCGCAAAGTTTGCTCTTGGACGGAACTTAGGCAGTCTTTAAGGTATTTTTCAACATTGTAGACAGGGACGATAATAGAAATAAGAGGCGCCGGTACTTCCATTTGTTTTCCTTATTTATGAGGTTAAGGCGCTTTTTGAATGGCGAGGAAACATTCCAGCTGGTCAACCAAGTCCGTTGTGGCGCAAAGGTTGCCGTTCAAAAGCACTTCCACCAAAAAGATGCCGTTTTCTTCCATATTCCGTTCAAAAACAAGAGCCCCCGTTGATTCGGGCTTTTCAATCAAAGCAATGTAAAAAGGTCCTTCCACGGTCCAACGCACGCGGGATAAGTCCCCGTCCGCCATTAAAATAAGGGCATCTTGCAAAGTGACGCCGGTGTCTATTTCCATGCCTTCTATTGCTTCAACGACTTTTTCCTGAAGGTATTGTTGGTCTTGAAGGAGGGCAGCCTCTTGAGCGGAAATGACAACCGTTTCCGAAGCCGGAAATTCTATCCGGACGGACAGAAAAGCCGCCAACAGGATGGAGAAAATAGAAAGCCAGGTGGACAGCGAATTTTGGTTCAACAGCCGTTCCCTTTTAAAAAGGTACACGAAGGGAAGGAAAAAACCAAAAAGAATGTAAAGGATGTTACGGCATACGATTCCCTGCTTTCTTAATACCCAGACATCAATGAGAATCAATAAAGCATTGAAGCCGAAAAACAATTCCAAAAAAGACATGTTCACGAATTGCAGCCCGTTGAGAATAAAGCTGGCAATCAAAGGATAGGTGGCAAGCAGCCACTGCATATCATACTTTATTTGCTTAGATTCATAAGGAGAGGACTGATTATCCATTGCTTTAAAATCCTTTTTTCAATACTCTTCTCTTAAACGATTGTTTTTAGGATAATATGTTTTTATTTCTTTTGCCAGAAAAAAACAAACAGGAGAAAATATTTTATGAATTTTTTCATTCATGCTATCGGTTTTATGAAAAAAAATCAGCCTGAAGAGATTCTCGTCCGGGACTATCTTTCAAAAATAAAGGGAAGGGCAGAGATTCGGGAATACGAGGAAAGAAAAAACCTTCCGATTCCTTTGTTGAAAAAAAACGAAGCCACTCTTTTGTTGAAAGACTTGCCGGAAAAGGTTTTTGTCGTTGCTTTGGACGAACACGGAAAGCAGATGGATTCCGTAGAATTTGCCGATCTTGTTCAAAAAGTCCAGAACATGGGTATTTCCAAAATGGCTTTTTTAATCGGTGGCGCCTTCGGTCACGGAGAGGAGGTAAAAAAACGCGCGGATATACTTTTAAGCTTGGGAAAGATGACTTTGCCCCATTTCTTGGCGCGTGCCGTTTTGTCCGAACAGTTGTACAGGGCTCAAACTATTTTGGACGGTCATCCCTATCATAAGGAATAATCGCCGAGCCGGTTTTTTAGGTTGTTTTTCCGTTTGCTGTTATTTCTTTCCTCTTTGATTTTTTATCTGGCTTATTCCGGGGGCAAGATGAAAGAAAAATCCTAAAAGTATTTTAAAAACAGGAATAAGAGGAAAAAACAAAGGGCCTTTTTCTTTGGTAATAAAAAAGTTTTTCTTATTTTTTCCGCCTGTTCCGGGTACATAAAACAAATCGGATTTGTTTTTTCTATTCGTGCGTTCGTGCGTAGAGTTCCCTGTACAGCCCCATATAAAGTTCGGCGGATTTATTCCACGAGAAATCTTGCTTCATTGCCTGAACAATCATTTTTTGAATATGTTCCGGCCGGTCGTAATAAGTTGCGTTGGCCCAACCGATGGTGTTGTAAAGGGCTTTGGACGAGATGTCGTAAAATTTAAAACCTGTTCCGGTTCCCGTTTGCTCATCATAATTGATAACCGTATCTTCCAAGCCGCCCGTTCCGCGTACGATGGGCAAAGTTCCGTAAACCTGGCTGTACATTTGGTTTAGGCCGCACGGTTCGTAAAGAGAAGGCATAATGAAAAAATCACTGCCGGCCTCAACCTGATGAGCCAAATCTTCCTGATAGCCGATATAACAACCGAACTTTCCGAGATATTTTGTACATAGTGAGGAAAAATAATCCTGAACTCCCGCTTCCCCTGAGCCCACGATGACAATCTGACATTCCATTGTGTTCAAGACGGGTTCCAGACAATCGGCCAGGAGAGAGACGCCCTTCTGGGACACCAGACGCGCTATCATGGAGAAAAGAGGTTTGTTTGTTTTTTCCAGATAGAAAATATCCTGAACGGCGGCTTTATTTTTTGCTTTTCCTTCTTTAAAAGTCAACAGGTCGTAGTTATACTTTATCCGTTTGTCAGAAGAAGGATTCCATTCTTTTGTATCAATACCGTTGAGAAAACCCGTCAAATCCGCTTTTCTTTTTTGCAGTAGGAACTCCATCCCCATCCCGCCGGGATAACCTAGGATTTCTTGAGCGTATTTCGGGCTGACGGTTGTGATTTTGTCCGCAAAGGCAATGCCGCCTTTTAATAAATTAACGCGGCCGTAGTCTTCAAAAGCATCAGGCCGGAAATCTTTCCGATCAATACCGGCGTAGTCCAGGACGGAAGCGTCATAAACTCCTTGATATCCGATATTGTGAATGGTCAGAACGCTCTGAGTCTTTTCAAAAAAAGGATTTTCTTTCTTTTTTAAAATGTAAGGAACCAGCGCCGTCTGCCAGTCATTGACATGCACAATATCGGGACAAAAGCTAATATCTTGAGCAGTTTGAAGGGCTGCGCGGCAAAAAAACGCATAACGATATGCATTGTCTTTGTATTCCTCTCTGGAGAATTTATCGTCATAGAGCCCGTTGCGGTCAAAGTATTTGTTGAATTCTATAAAATAGACGTCAATCCCTTCCGGTTCCGCTGTGTGGTAAACGCTGAAAAATTCCTCGCAATTACCCATTCGGACACAGGCATTGTCATACAGTTTTTGTATCCTGTATTTGTCTTTTTGAAGAGAAGAATAAAGGGGCATCATGACTTTGATGTCCGCTCCTTTTTTCTTCAGAGCGAAGGGAAGCGCCCCCGAAACATCTGCCAAACCGCCGCTTTTGGCAAAAGGCGCAATTTCGCTGGATAAAAACAAAATGTTCATTTTTCTTCCCCTATGGCTTCTCTTATTTATCATGTAACATTTAATGTGTTATTTTATTTCTTTCGCGATTTTCAAAAGTTCTTTTTCTTCATCCGTTAAATCGGCATCGTCAAAGAAATCGTCGTCGGAAAATGTGTCCTCTCCTTTCTCGGAGATTCCTTTTTCCTTTTCTTCGTCCCAGAAAAAGTCTTTTTCAAAAATATCATCTTCAAAATCTTCATCTCGGAAAGATGCCTCTTCGTCCTTTTCTCTTATGTTTTTTTGAACGGCAGACGCAGCTTCTTCACCTGTTTCTTTTTCAAAGTTTTCAGTTGTGCTTTCTTTTTGTCCGGTCGGTTTTAAGTCGGATGATGGAGTACTTTTTACTTTTTGGATTTCTTCCTTAAGATAATCTTCTAAAGTAGGCAGTTCTGCCGGTTTCCCCTGCATAAAACGAACGACGGCCCCCCCTTTTTCTTTCCAGACGGGCAGACAGTTCTGAACATTCAGAATATTACCGGCCGCAACAACCAGGACGGGTTGTACAGGCGCTTCCGCCTCTTTTTCAAGGGCAAGAGAGTCCTTGCAAAGCATATAAAAAGGAGAGGTTATTTGAGCCTTGTCGGTAAACCAAACGGGTGCTTCCCCGTCAAATTCCTCTTCATCGGCGATCCATTCCGTTGTTGGTTCTATGAGAAAGTCAAAAGCCCACGCCCGCTCATCATAAGAGATGACAAAAGAAAGGATGGATTCCTGTGTTTTTACGTTTTCAAAAACGGAAAAACCCAGGGAAGAAGCAAGTTCTCTGGCTTTTTGGAAAACAACCGGCGCGTTTTTATCCACAATAAGCCCTCTTTCAGCATCCGAATTTGCCGAAATTTCCAAGGAAGATTCTCTTCTGCCGATTTCCTCTTCTTGAAGACTTGTTCGGACGGAAGAAGGCCCATGGTGTATTGAAATATCTTCCTGTTCTTGACGGGAGAGATCCCTTGCTTTTTCTTTTTCTTTTTCGGAGGTTGAATTTAAAATATCCGACTGGACGCCGTTTCCTTTTTGTCCCTTTTCTAAAAACGAAAAGTCTGTCAAGCTGCCGGCCGTCCTTAACTTTTGCGGGCGCAGGGTGGCGGAAGAGGTTGGCTTTGCGATTTGGATTTTCCCTTCTTTTGCCATTTTAATCAATTGACGGCGACGGATATTTTCCCGGAAGTTGGCAAAAGGATTTTTTAATTTTTTTATCCAATTAATCTTGATAAAGAAATAAAGGCCGATTCCCCATAAAAAAGGGATAAGGATGACAGAAAAAATAAAGAAAACATCCCAAGGGTCACTGATAACCCATTCCAAGTCAACAAACTGTGTATATAAGAAAATCCAGTTGGTTGCTTTAAAAATATTAAAGTTAAAAACCCATAGGAAAAAGAGATAACAAAAACCGGCGTATAAATACGTCCATAAAAAGAAAAGAAGAATCCGGCGCAAAGGCTTTGACATTTTTTCCTTAAAGTTTTTTGTAATTGACTTTTTATTTACTATAACAAAGAGAATAAAAAAAACAATGGGGAAAAAGAAAAAATGGGAAAAAATGCCGTTTCTTTTCTTGTTTTTTTGAAATTTTCCCTGCAGAAAGTTGTTTTTTTGGGACAGGATTTTATGGAGACTCAAAACGATACTTTCGGTACAAAGAGATGTTTTTATTTCTTTCAGAGTTGTATATCATGGTGTGTAGTTCCCCGACATCTTAAGCAGTATTGTTCCTTGGGAAATTAAAATTTCGTCGGTTTTCAAATAATGCTAAAAAGGCCTTTTTCCGTTTTAATCAATTGACGACGGCGGGCATTTTTTCGGAAGTTGGCAAAAGGATTTTTTAATTTTTTTATCCAATGGACCTTGATAAAGAAATAAAGGCCGATTCCCCATAAAAGAGGGATAAGGATGACCGAAAAATAAAGAAACCCCTTTTTTTGAGGGACGTATCGGAGTCTGCATCCTTTGAATAGAAAAAGCCCGGGAAAAACCGGGCTTTCTTTATTACTTATATAAGATAAAACCTGCTAGGCAACATTTCCTTCATTGCCTCTGTTGAGATTTCTGTTGTATTGATGCATAATCTTTTTTCCAGCTCTGGCGCGTCTGATCCGGTTTGTGTCTGCGTCATAACTTCTTTTTGCATCTCCGTAAGCTTTATTTTGTTCTTTAAGGTTATCGGCCGTATTCTTTTGCTCATCACTTGGAAAGTATTTTTTTACATCTTTTAAACTTCTTTTTAGGTCTTTAACCTCTTTCGCGGTCAATTCTTCCGGTACGCGATTAAAGATTTCCCCGAACATGTCGGCCATCGCCTCTTTTCTGATTTTGCGATTACTGATGGATTCTTCGGAAACACCTTTATCTCTTAATGCCTGAATTTCCTCGTTTACTTTTTTGTTTAAAACCTGAAGCAGGACGGCGGGATATTCCTCTTTTGACTTTGGCGGGGCAATACCATACCTGCTGAGCCCCTCTCCGTCTTTTCCGTTCATAAACTTCTCAAGGTTTTTATTGTTATATTCCATTTTCTGATTAAAATAGTGCTCCTGCCTTTTTTTTAGCTGGTCAACCAAATGCGCGGTCAGATCGGCCGCCATTGTTAACGGAAGCGTCATAACGGCTAAAGTAGCCATCATAAAGGCGTCTTCAATAGTACCTTCTTTTGAAAAAGCACCCCATACTCTGTCAGCCGCATGGAGAAAAGTATGGTTTTGTTCATACTTGTAAGGTTTCAGGTAAAGAGGGTTCTGTTGAGTATCCTCCGCGGCTTCTTTAATTTCTATGGTTTTTCCTTCATCTATTTTTCCGGTCGGTTCTTTTTGTTCTTCTTTTTGTACTTCTTGTTCCGAAATTTCTAAAACCTCTTCTTTCTCAAGAGAGTTTTCTTTTTCCCCTCTGTGAGCAGGGTTATCAATCTGCTCTTTTATTCGGTCTTTGAACTCTTTCCTTCTTTTGTCTTGAGCAAAATCAATATAATCCGAAACGGTGTCATCACTTTCATAACCCGCTTCTTGTATGGAAAGCGCCGCTTCTTTTTCTTGCAGGCTTTTTTCAATTTCCGACGGCGTTTTGCCGTGATGGCTGTTTTTATACTCTTCCAGCTCTTTTTCCGTCATAAGGCTCTCATAAACATCCGCCAGCTTATTTAAATCGCCGATAGAATCCACCTTACTTTTCAGATCGTTTTTGATTTTATCTTTTCTCTGTTCTTGCAAAGTGTCCGCGAAACTGTCCATATCGGAACCACTTTCATAACCCGGATTGGCATAAGTTGCGGTTTCCTCCGCTTTTTCTATGGTTGCCTGTCTTTCTTTTTCAACTTCGGAAGGTGTTTTTCCGTTATGGGAATCCTTAGAACTTTTTAATTCTTCTTCAGACATAAAAAGCTCACTGATGCTTCCCAACCCAACTAATTCTTCATCCATTTTTATCCTCCGACATATTCGGCTTTTTATTTATGTAAGTCAGTATAACAAAGAAAAAATATTTTGTCTATAATATTCGTTACACTTTGACGGATTTTAAAAATTTTGCCAAATCCCTGTTCATGTTTTTTGCCTGTTTGGGCGTGATGAGCAGTTTTCCTTTTTTGTCAGTAACCTTCAAGGGTGCGAAATAAAGCGGGTTTGTCGTAAGAATAGCCCAAGCCTTGTCCTGGTCTATAGAAGCTAAATTTAAATAGTTTGTAATCAGTTGACGGGCGTCAACAGGGATGTTGAGCGGCGCTATCTTTTCTACGAAAGAATGGATTATTTCCCGTTTTTGCTCTTCCTTTTCCTGCAGTTGGGCCAAGAGGTTTTCCGTCTGCTCAATTAATTCCCGTCGGCGGCTGCGTAACCGGGAACCTTCCTCTTCATGTTCAATTTCAATATATTCCAGAATGACGGCATGCCAGAAATCCTCCGGTTTGTAATATTTTTCCAAAATATCAAGCATTTTGGAAACTGTCAGATCCTCCGCCCTCGGATTGCCCAAAAGGTATATAATCATCCGGCGTAAATCCTCTCTCATCGCCCGATAGATGTCCGGGTTGGAAAGGTTGCTCAAATCCTGTGGTTTCAGACGCAGGGCCGGAGCGTCTTTCAAGACGGCCCGGTTATTGTAAAGCAGTTGGTAAAGTTCCGCGCACCTTTCTGAAACGGACTTTGTTTCTTCCTGGATTTCTTCGGGAACGGGGGTAAGGTTCGCCATATCAATCATGTTTTACTCCTATAGCTTTATAATACTTAATTGATAAAATAAAAAGTCCAGGATTTCAAGAGGATTTAAAGGTGATATTTTGGAAGACGGTATATTTTTGACTTGGACGGTATTGAAAAAAATGAAAGGAAGTAAGGATGATTCGGGAAAAGAACAAAATAGAAATTAAAAAAGTCCATGTTGTTTCTGTTATAATTATTTTGCTTTTATGCATCGCGCTTGCTTTGACTGTTTGATTTTTGTCCATATATGATTTAATCCTGGCATTTATAAGGAAAAAGCTTCTCCTTTTTCTTTTTTTGGGTGCTGTTTTAAAAGTATTGACAAAATAAATTTTAAGTGTTAATTCCAAAAACAGAGGAAAGAATTTTTGTTGACGGAAGGAGCAAGCAATGGAAAAAGAAGATGTCAAAACGGCAAAATCTGCGGATACGAAGAAGAAAAAATTATCTCTAAAAGCTGCGTTGATTGTAACGATGGCGGCATTGACGTTGACATCTATGACGGCTTGCACCAAAGGGCAGGCGCAAAACCAACCGACTCAAGAACAGCCAACGCAAGAGCAACCGGCTCAGAAGGAGGATGTTGATGCCTTTTTGGCTCAAAGATATGAGGATGACCCCAATCTTTCAAAGGTTCAAAATGATTTTTATGATGCTTCTTTGACATTTGTACAATCTGTTGTGGCTGTTTGGGAAGGGAAGGATTTCCCGTATGATATGACAAAATCTGAAATTGCTTTAGGTTATGCATTTCGAGAGGTTGGCTATAGCGATGAAGAAATAGAAAAAATGAGAAAAGAAGCGATGAATCTGCAGGGGACATACCAGGAAAAAGTTGATTTCTTATGGTCTTTATATCCTAAAAAAGAGGTTGGTCATGCAGCAAATGATAATTCCTATACTGTCGTAAAAAATGCAGAAATACCTTCTGTTGGAGAAGAACGACAAAGAGTTAACGAATAATTATTTGATTATTAAATATAAAAAGAAAAACCGTCCTTTGATTTGTTTGAAGGACGGTTTTTTTTAGCTTTTCATATTTTCTTGATTTTGATATACTAGAGACATAGAAAAATTAAAAGGGTTCTCTTATGTCTTTTTTGTTTCGTTTTGTCTCGTTTATATTTTTTTTCTTTTTTACGGTTTCGTCTTCTGTCGCCGCTGTTGAAAATTGTGATGATTTGAAAAAACTTTTAGGTAATTATTCTCTCCCTTCCATGTCTGATGAAACCTGTAAAAAAGTGAATGATTTTTATGTTGATGGCGATAGAGGCGAAATAAATTTGGACACGGCAAAAGAGGTTAAAGAATCCCTATGGTATACAGAAAATAAAAAAGTAGCGAATCAAAGATGTTTTAACTACATGTGTACGAAAAATGATCTTTATAATTTTATACTTGATATAGCTAATGGTGAAAGGGGAGAGAGTTTCTCAAATGGAACGATAACTGAGATCGCCAAAAATTTAGGGTTTGAAAATTTTTATGGAGGTATTGAAGAGCTTAGGAGTGAAATTCAAAAAAATTTGAAACAAAATATTCAAGGAGAATATTATTTACCCGAGTCACATGGTTATGTTTCTTGTAAAACGCATGGTCCGGGTTCTCTTTGTTCGGCTCTTAATAATCCATACAATAAAGTTATGGAGTCGATTAATAATACTCTTGACAAACAGGAGACTGAAAATCTTGAAAATGCATACTTAAGTGATGAAAATTTTTTGGAACTTATGAAAATTTTGGCTGAAGATAAAACAGGCGAAGATTTGTCTGAAATGACGGCTGATGATTTTATGAAGTATTATCAAGAGAATAAAGATAGATTAGAGCCTATAGTTGATACGATAGACAAACTTAATCAGGGTATAGGTAAATTTTATAAAAAATCTGTTTATGAAAAAACTTTGATAAAGTGGCGGGAAACGGGTGGTTGTTGGGTATGTCCTTTATTTTCGGATTTGTTTGACACGGCCAACTGGGTTGCGACGAATATTTATGAAACGCTCCGTTTGCCGGTTTTAATGCTGTTCAGCGTGGGGTTGGCTTTGTGGCTGGCCTTTAAGGTGATGCAATATGTAACGACTTTTTACGGCGCCAATTTCGCGAAATTCATTACGGAAATTTCCGGTAT
>CASFRQ010000150.1 GCA_949296785.1 uncultured Alphaproteobacteria bacterium | reverse complement strand
GGCGGCAAAGGCATAATGCCGTAGGTGTGCAAAGCTTCAAAAAGCTCTGTTCCCGACCGGTTGAATTTCAAGCGGACAGGGCCGTCCTCGCTTTTGAAAAGGACGGCGGCGTTGAAGTTTTCGGCAAAAGAAATCTCGTCGCCCTGCTTTAGCCGGCGGGCGTTTTTTATCAGACATTCCCAAGTGTCCAAAGACAGTTGTTTTAAAAGAGTCGCTTCTATGTGCGCTTGCCCCCTCATCCCGTACAGGCGGGCGGGCAACACCTTCGTATCGTTGAAGACCAAAACATCCGACGGCAAAAGGAGCGTGTCCAAATCATAGGCGTGTTTGTCTTGGAAAACGCCGTTTTTCGGAATGCACAGAAGCTTTGACGAATCGCGGGGAGAGGCAGGTTCGGAGGCTATTCTCTCCTCCGGTAGGTCAAAATCAAACAATTCAACGCGCATTGAAAATCTATTCCTTTCTCAAACAAGGGAAATAAAGGGGAAAAAGCCGCTTTATTTGAAATTTTTCCGAACGTTTTTTTAATTAAAGTCAGGACAGAAGGTCGTCCAAAATGTCTTCAAACATCTTTTTAAAATCGTCATAGGTTTCAAAAGGTTCCGTGAAAGGCAGCTCCAACACCTGAAACTCCTTCAATTCCGTATGATAGGCAAAGGAGGTGTCGTCCATGTGTCCCAAGATGAGCAAAGAGGATTTTCCTTGAGAAAAGAGCATATTTTCCTCAAACAAATCGGTCAAAGTGTAATTGTTTTCCTGGGAATAGAGCTCTTTTGTGCCGTAAAATTCAATACCGTTCCAAGCAAAGCCGTTGAAATGCTTTAAAAAAGACAGGTAAGACAAAGGCAGTTCTTTATGGGTCAATAAAAACCTGTTTTGCAGTTCCGCCATATCTTTGGAGGAAGCCGGCCCGCCCAAAATCACGCCAGGCAGGTTTTCAACGATGATGTTGTCAAGATAGGACATAATAAACGCCTTTGATTAAAATGTGGAAGAGGAAGAGGCCGGCTTTTCGCGGGGGCCTATACATTCTCGCTTTTTTTCAAAAACAGGTTGCAGTGGCAGTGCCCCTGTTCCCGGACTTCTTTTTCATGTTCCTTACAGGGGCAAAAACCTCTGGACGGATCACACGGGCAGTTGCCGTTGCATTTGGTGATGCACCGTCTTAAAATTTTTTCCGCGTATTCGGAAAGTTTGTACCCTTTCGCTTGCGCGTAGGCTTGGCATACATATTGAAAATGGGCGATGTTAATGTCTTCGGGCGTCATTTCGTGTTCCATAAGATACTCCTTTGATTTTTAAGTTGGTTTTCTGAATGTTTTTCTTAAAACTAGTACAGCTTTTTCAAAAGGTCAATAAAAAAGGGGAAAGCAAAAGCCCCTAAAAGAACAGGGAGCAAATCAACAGGCACAAAGCGGCGTAAACACCCGCGACGCAGTCGTCCAACATAACACCCGCCGAATCTTCCATTTCCCGGTCAAAGTAATTCGCCGGCCAAACCTTCGTAATGTCAAACAGGCGGAAAAACAAAAATCCCAACAGATACAGCCACGGGTTAAACGCCGCCTGCAGTTTTGAGGAGACAAACATAAAGGCAATCAATTGCCCTGCCACCTCGTCAATCACGATAAAGCCGGGGTCGTGCTCGGTGCTTTCCATGACCTTTTTCACGGCCCTTTCCCCGATGATATAGGTTAAAAGGATTCCGAACAAAAGGCCGGTCACTCCCCAAAAGCTGATAAGCAGCCAAGCCAGGGGTAACGCCGCCAAAGAGCCGAAAGTTCCCGGCGCTTTCGGCATCAGGCCTGTTTTAAAAAAAGTGGCGATGAGAAGGGCGGCTTTTGCCGTGTCCGTCTGCCGCAAACGGTTTTTTACTGAGGCGATTTTTTCTTTCAATGTCATGTTTCCTCCCTGATATTATCGGATAAGTTTTTCTGAGAGCCAAGGCTTTGCCGGAAGAACAGTTTGCCGGGCGAATGGGGCAAAAAGGTGTTTTCCCGTCCTGTTTTCCTCTTTCCCGACCTCTTTTGTTCGGCCTTTATTCTTTATATGAGAAAAAGCATTTTTTTCGGATGAGGTTCCCGCGCTTTTTCCCTCTTTCTAACTTCCTCCTCCAGATAAATTTTCTTTCCTAAAAAGTATAAGAAAGGCCAGAAACGGCGCTGATACCGGTGATTTTCCTGTCCAAACCGTATTTTTGACGCGCCAAAGTTAAAAACAGGTCCAGTTGCGGCCTGTAATGCCAGACGAATGAAGCTTGCCAAAGCTTGACGGTTTCTTCGTAAGGTTTGCTTTTCGTCACCCCTTGAATGTACGCCGCGCTGGCGCCGAACAAGTGGTTGTTGTAGGAAATGCCGGCGTTAAAGGCGTATCCGTCTTTTAAGTCCGTTTTATCCGAATTATATTCAATCAGCCGCCAGGCGCCGCCGACGGTGAAATCTTTATAACTGATATTGGCGCCGACGCTGTATTCCATCCGGTCCTGGTGCTTTTCTTTTCCTTCATAAAAGGCCGCCGCGCCGGATAAACCGACCCCGAAGCCTGAAAAGGTGTTTAAATAACCGGCTGAAGCAAGGTAGCCCGCTTTATGTTCCGCTCCTGTCTGAAAAACATACAGGTTTTTGTCATAGCTGTCCCCTTTTGTGATATAGGAAACGCCGAACGAAAAACCGTTTAATTCCGGCGTGAAATAATTGATTTTAAAATCGTTGCCTTCCCCGTTCAAGGCGGTGGATATCGGATAAGTCGGACGTTCAGAACGGACGATTTTCCGGCCGGGGAAATAAATAAAACGATTCAGGTTGGAGTCGTTTACCCCCAACGGAGAAACATCCGGCGCGCTATAATGCATTAAAACGGCGGCATTATCCGTCTTTCCGACCATCAACCGGCCGAAAGTGCCGGAGGAAAGCTGCATATAGGCATCCTCCAACCGGACGCGCGCGTGGGGGGCGTTTTCCGCGTCAAGGTAAATTTTGCCGTCCGCTCGCGCGCCGACGGAAAAATCTTCGGAAAAACTTTTTTCCGCGGCGATAAAAAGGTCGCCGTCAAAAAAGGCGTTGCCGCGATTGACATTTTTTGTTTTTCTTTCCTTTTTATTCGCCGTTTCCGTCTGAAAAGCGCTGTTTTCCCCGCCGGGCAGAACATCCTTGTAATGCGTGGCGCCGCCGTAAATATCCGCGTAACCGCCGATGGTGAAATCTATGCCCGTTTTTTCTTTTATCTTTCCCGAAAAGGAAAGAGGGCTTTCTTTGTCAGGCGTTTCAAGAGCCGTTAAGGAAAAATCCGTTCCGGTCAAAGAAGACGATTCTTCCGATGCCGAATTATTTTCTGGCGGATTGACATCTTCGGCTTGTCTGACCTGCGCGGGGGGCGATAGGGCTTTGATTTGCGTGTAAAAAGCCTCGGCTTTTTGTTCTTTGCCTTCATCCGCGGAAAGGGCCGGGGACGATATCAGCGGCAGTATAAAAACGGACAGGAAGGCTCTTTGACAAAACAGCTTAAAAATCGGACGCATCTTTTTCCCCTTCAGGGCCTTTGATAAGAATAAGAAAATATTAAAGTTGAAATCGGCCCCAATTCAAAATATAACTTATCATAAGAGCGGCGTCTTTCCGGGTCAAGCTTTTTGACGGTTTTTTTGAAAAGTTGCCGGCGTTTTTACGGCGCCGAAGGAAAAACAGTTGACATGGCTTGTTTCGGCGGCCAATGTCGTTTCCTTGTTCAAGGGAGGGTTGTCTTTAGTTTTATAAAACAAGCTTTGTAAAACGACGGAAACGCGGGCGAGTGCTTTCTCGCGAATGCTTTTGGGGCAAAAAGACGAAAGGCTAAGGCGTGTCCGGTTTTTTTAAGGCCTAAGTCCTGCCGCCGTTTTTTTGATGCGAGTTCTGAAAGGCCGTTTCTTATGGAAAAGTTCCGGAAAATAGCCGGCGTCCGAAAGAGTTAATTAAAAAAGCAGGGAAGGAAAAATGGAAAATCATCCGGTCAGTCATAAGGAAATGTACCCTCTGCGTTTGGCGGAAGAGGAGGGGATAAAGCGGGCTTTTTCCGAAAAGGGAAAAGGACAAGCTTCGGAGGATACAGAAAGTCTTCTTTCTCCGCCAGTTCTTTTTCCAGGTAACGACAAGGTGGATTTGCTTTTTCTCCAGCGGTTGGATGTGGCGCGCCGCAGCAAAGGGGAAGAGAGTTTTTTATGCCTTCGTGCTTTGATGAAAGAGGAGGCGTTGGCGCGGGATATAAACGCATACGGGGTAGAGGCGGTATTTTTGTCCCTTCTTGAGGCGCAAAAGCCGGCGAAGGAAAAAAGAAATAGCCAAGTTTTGTCTTTAAGGCAGGGACCGGAACAAGTTTCCGGCCAAGAAGCGGAACGGGGTTTGCCGGTTCCAAAAACGGGGCAGATTTCCGGACAGGAAGCGGAGGCTTCTGCCTCTTTATCCCGGAAAGCAGAGCAATCTTCCGCACGGGGACCTGAAGGAATCTCCGCTTCCAAATCAGACCAACTTTCCGTACGGAAATATGAGGAAATTGCCGCACAAAAAACAGAGAAGAACCAAGGAACTGACCAGGGACGGGAAACAAGGCGGGAACAGGTGCAGATATCGGGACAAAAAAGCGATATCCAAGGTTTTGATATCGGCTTTGCGCGACAGAAGGAGGACGGGATTTTCCCTGTCGTTCAAACCTCTGAGACAAGAAGCGAGAGATTATCGTTTGGGGAAGAAAATGAGCTTTCCTCTGCCGTTCAAATCTCAGGAACAGGAACCGCGTGCTCAGCGAATAGAGAGACGAACGGGATTTCCCCTGTCGTTCAAACATACGATTTGGAAAATGTAAAAAAGGCCCGAAACGGCGCTGATACCGGTGATTTTTCTGCCCAAGCCGTATTTTTAAATGAAGCCGTTTTGATGTCTTCCTGGAAATTGATTCACAGGCTTTGGCACTTGTCGTTTTTCATTGATGAGGGGGCGGTTTTGGATGAGGCAGAGGCCTTTCTGCTTCAGGACAGTTTGTCTTTTGGAAAGGAAAGGACGGATGCCCCGGGACTTTCCGACTCTTTTGCCTCTCTTCCTGTCGCCGCCAAATTTTCCGAAGCCTCGGACTCTTCCGTTTTTACATCGCCCTCTTGCGCGGTGGGTATGCCTTCTGCCGTTCAATCCTCTTCTGTCCCCGCGTCTGTTATTTCTTCCGTTTCCGCAATGTTTCAGGGGAAAAAGGTGTACCGTTGTCTTGCCTCTTTTAAATCTTTTGTCAAAAAGGCGGAGGAGCGTCTTAAAAAGGAAGGACGGGGCGTCCCCTTGTCCGTCTTTTCCGCCGCCCGTGTTTTCATGCCGTTTTTGACGGCTTATATTGAAAAAAAGAGGGGAAAGCTTTTCCCGGATATTAAGTCGGTATTGTCTTACCTGCCAAACGAAAAAAAGTGGATTGTTCAGATAAACGGGCGAAAAAAAGCGGTTTTGTTTCTGCCGTTCAATTTAAAAAAGGAAGAAGTACAAAAACAAATCTTGTCAAACGCGTTGATTCAAAATAAACTGTCCGACAGGAAAATAAAAAAAGCGGTCGTTGTTGACGGTCGGGAAAAAGGGTTGGTGAATTTTGTCGTTTAGGTTTTTGAAAAATAACTTTTGGAAAAAATCCGCTTGCCGCTTTACGGCGGGCGCCTTTGTTTTCTTTTTATTATTGGGGGAGGGGATGCTTTCTTCCTGCGGTTTTTCGCCTTTGTATAAAAAAGACGGAGCGGTGGAGGATGAATCTATCATCGCCAAAACTTCCCGCGTCCGGGTGGAACCGATTGCCGACCGTCTGGGGCAGAAAATGCGCTGGGATCTTCAGGATCTCTTAAATCCGAATAAAAGCAAGCAAGCGCCGAATTATGTTCTTATTGTTTCATTAAGGCGGTATCTTGAAAGGGAACAGGGTATCCGCGATGATAATATCGCGACAAGAAACACGGTGGCGATTGTGGCGAACTATCAATTAAAGGATATTGTTTCTCAAAAGGTTTTAATCTCAGATGCCGTAACGGGCAGGGCCAGCTATAATATTTTGAAACAGCCGTACGCCACTTATGTTACCTCTCAGGAATCGGATGCCGATGTGGTAAAGGTCTTGGCGCAGGATATTTCCCTTCGTATCGCGACTTTCTTTAAAAACGAGGAAAAAGGATTGGGGCCGATTTTATCCACTTCTCCTGAAGAAAAGAAAACAGAGGCGGAGGAAAACACAGAGGAAGAAAACGGGGATGTTTCAGGTTCGCAAGAAAATCCGTTCGGTTCCGATGCGCCTCCCGTTCCTCTGGATTAAAAAGTAAGGCAAAGAGCGGCGGTTCTTTTTCCCTTTTTTAAGAAAAGCGAAGGGCGGTTTTGCCGGACAGAGGGGCGATGAAACAAGTTTCTGCCGAAGTAAATTGACCGGATAGGCTTACCTTTAAGGATATTTAATGAAAAAAATTTCGGCGGGTGCAGGATAAACCAAATCTTTTTTGGGGACGAACAAAAAAACAGGCGGAAACAAAGTCTCCTCTTTCGTCCATGGTAAACGGAGGAAGCAACGCAAATTTTTTTAAGATGTTTTTGTCAGGGAGTAAAAGTTTTAAGAGGAAGAAAGTTCGTTTTTTTGGGGGTAGGAGGCTTCCTTTTTAAGAAACGATTTAAAATAATGGTGAAAAAGTATCTCGGTTATCCCCGTTGAAGGGGATGGAAAAAAGTAAAATAAAAGAGTTTGAAAATTTAGTCAAAAGGAAATCAATCGGGCGCTGTTTTGAACAAATGCCTGAAAGGGTTAAAAAGACGGGTAAAACGGAATGAAGCTAAAACCTTATCAATTTAAGACACTGACGGAAAAACTGAAGAAAGATTTTAAGGCTTGCCTTGTTTACGGACCGGACGCAGGTCAGGCGGACGAGCTGGCAAACGAGGTTTCAAAGCTGATTGTTCCCGATTTGAAGGACGCTTTCCTCGTTACCCGGATAACAATGGCGCAGGTAAAGGAAAACCCTTCTCTGTTGAACCAGGAGGCAGGGGCGATGTCTTTAATCGGCGGTCGGCGGTTGATTCGGATAAAAGAGGCGGATAATACTTTAACGGAATCTCTTAAATATTTTCTGGAACAGCAAAAAACGGATACTTTCGTTGTCATCAGCGCGGATAATTTAACGCCCTCTTCATCTTTGCGCAAGTTGTGTGAAAGCAGTCCTCTGGTCGCTTGTTTTGCCTGTTATGCCGACGAGGGAAGGGATTTGCAGGGGTTTATTTTGCAAACTCTTTCTTCTCAAGGGTTTCGTGCGGATGCCGAGGCAATGGCCTATTTGCAGGCGCACTTGGGCGCCGACAGGAAAATCAGCAAGTCCGAGCTGGAAAAACTGATGCTTTACATGGGGAATAATAAAAATATTACCCAGGCGGATGCGGCGGCTTGTATCGGGGACGCTTCCGCGCAGTCGGTGGATGTTTTAATTCAGGCGATTGCCGGCGGAAAGCACGCGTTGGTTCAGGAAAAGCTGGCGGCTCTTTTTCAGGCCGGGCAGTCGGAAGTGGCTTTGATACGGGCAGCGGGTTCTTATTTCCAAAAGTTGCTGTTGGCGAAAAGTCGGTGCCTTCAAGGCGCCTCCATTGAGCAATCCGTCGCGCAGGTCGTGCCGAAATTGAATTTTAAGATGGAGCCGGAATTTAAAAGGCAGCTGGCCGCTTGGGATGAAAAAAATCTGATTCAGGCGCTCTGTCTGATTGAAAAAGGGGAAAAAGACTGCAAAACATCGGCCTATGTGCCGTCGGTTATGTGCGCGCAGCTGTTCCTTTATTTGACGCAGGCGGGAAAGCGCCAGTGTCGGTATTGAATTATGGGTTTAAGGGCGGAGGATTGTTCCTAAAATTTCCCTCTGTTTTGAAATACATGGAAGGAAGTTTTTTAAGACCTCTCTGTTTGCTCTTTTTAGACTCTCTTTTCTTCTTTTTTATACTCTCTTCTCTCTTTTTATAGAAGTAAGAAGAGTAAAAAAAGTGGGTTTGACCACAGGAAAGCTACAAAAAAATGGCATCCGCTCAGGATAAGAATGAGGAAAAGAGTCTGTAAACCGAAGGAGATTTCGCCTTTATCGGCAACGGCGGCAGGGAGCTTTGAACCAAAAAGTATTTTTTGAAAGAATGCGGCGAATGCTTTTGCCGCGGACGGACGGCGGTATGACCAAAATTTCAGTCTAAAGGAAAGGTGTAATCAGATTTGGCGGAGGCTAAGGCGACGGGCGGCGGGCAATCATATTAAAAAGTAAAAAGGTATCAAGGTTTTGCCGGTTTAAAAAGGAGCTGAAATCTAAACAAAATTTCAAAAATCGGAAGAAAGCATTCGCCTCGTCCTCGGTTTTATCTTATTCAAATGTTTTTTTCAGAGAAAGCGCGGCAAAATGAAACAAAGCTTATTCATTAAAAGTGAAAAAGTTAGAAGGTAACCGTTGAAAAAGGAAGGAAAATGCGGAACAAAACCTTGGCTGAGGATAAACAAATTCTTCAATACTCTGTGACATTAAAATAAATTTTTATTCTTTGTTTCTGAGTTTTTGGACGGCTTCTTTCAACTCTTCCAATTTTTTATCGCAAAGAAGGGGGATAAGACCTTGAATTTTATCCTCCGGTAAGTCATAGATTTTTAAAGCCAAAAGCTCGCGTATCGCTTTTTCGTCAAAACGGCTTTTAATGAATTTTGCGGGGATGCCGCCGACGATGCCGTAAGGCGGGACATCTTTCGTAACGACGGAACCTGTGGCGATAACGGCGCCTTCGCCGATGGTGACGCCCGGCATGATAATGGAGCGCATGCCTATCCAAACGCCGTCCTCAATACGCGTGTCCCCTTTCTTTTGATAAGAATCAACGATTTTTTCCGCAAAAGGATAGCAGGAAAACCAATCCATCCGGTGGGTGTTGTTGCCGCCCATTAAAATGATTGTTTCTGCGCCGATGCAGACATAATCGCCGATGTAAAGCTTGTCATATTCAAAGGGCGCTTCAAAATGGGACAGGCTGTAGGTATCGCCGTATAGATACCGGACGACATAGTCTTCAAAATCCGGCGGTAAGCATTGCTGTAATAACTTTTTGTCCCCTTAATGACGATGTTCGGTTTTTTAACGCTTTCATGCAGATATTCTACCTTGGACCAATGTTTTTGTTCTTTTTTATCCATGTTTGTCTCGTTAAAAATTTAAATGCAAAAAAGTTTCCTTAAAAACTATAAACGGGTTTGTTTCTTTAAAAGCGCTGCTTTCAGAAGAGAAAAAGCTGCTCCCTTCTTTTGTTCTTCCGAAAAGGGAAACTGTTGTTTTTCGGCGGTTTCTTGCCTTTCCGGCAGGATAATGCCGGTTTTTTGGATAAATTCCTGTATTTTTTTGCAAGAATCTTCCCTTAAAGGTCTGTTGGAAATTCTTTGGGCTTTTGTTTTTAACTGCAAGAGAAGAGCGGCGTCTTGTTTTTTCTCTTTGTCAAAAACACAGGAGGAGATGAAAGGCAGCGCCGCTGGAATATCCCGCACAGGTATCTGAAAAAGAGCGGGGATTTCGCTGGCGTTGGCTTTGCGCGTTCTGAGTCGTCTTTTCTTTTGCAGTTGCCGGGCGTCTTCATATCTTCCTTGTTCCACAAGGGGCGAAAGGATGTTTTCGTTGGCCAGAGCGTCGCTTTTCCCGTCAAGAATTTTTGCTGCCGCGTCCAAATCCTTCAGGTTGCCGTCCTGTAAAATCTTGTCCAGAATATTTTGTCCGTTTTGCTTTATTAAAAGAAGTTCGGCAGGAAAATCCGCTGCGGAAATTTGAACCGGGTCTTGCTTTAATGAAGAGATTTTTTCATCCAACCCTTTTAAATACTCTTCTTCATATTTCTTTAAAAAAGCGTCGCCCACGGAAAGAGCTTCCCTTAAAATGGATTTTTGCTGAAAGACAGCATTAACGATATCTTGTGGCTCTTCATTACTTTCAACGGCTCTGTTCAGAATATCGTAAACGGCGTTGCAGCCCCAGTTGCCCGGAAATGTTTTGAAAGGTGCGCTCTGTTTATTAAAGAAGATACCGCAATGCTCCACATCATCTTTTTGAACGCCGAAGACGCCTTTCCAAACGGCGTCCGGATCCGCTACCTGAGGGAAAAGCAAAAGATATTCTTTTTGGGATAGGCGCAGATTTGCCAGTGTATATAAATTTTTTATTTTTTCGGAACAGGCAAACGCATGCAAAGAAGTAATCGTTGTGTTGGCGGCGTTGTTGTTTGTGTCCGCCTGAGAAATCATATGAATGACGGTAGATTTCGTTCGGTTCATCGGCATGCGGGAATTGGCATTGATAATCAAAAGCCGGCCGGCTGCTCGTTCCCTTTCTTCTTTGGAATAGCCGAGATGTTCCATAGACCGAAGTAGCCTATTTTCCAGATCCAGCGCGACCATACTGCCGTGGCAGTGGGTGAAAAGGATAAGGTTTCTTAGGTTTTGAGAAGCCTCTTCACAAGAAAGGCGTTCTGTTCCTTCGTTTTTTGAAATAAGAGGCAGGATGTTTTCCATAAAAAAGTTTTCGTACAAAGGCTGGGATGTTAAGTCTCGGTTTTGTTCTTTTAAAAGGAGGGAGAGTTCTCCGTATTCCGCGGATAGGGAGATACGGAATTTTTGACCGTCTTCCAGGCTGTCGTAATAAGCGGCATAAATATCTACCTTGTCTCGGTTTTCTTCCGTCAGAAGGTTTTGGATGTTTCTTGCCATATGGTTGGCGTTTCTGGGCTGTAAAGTCATGTCTCCGGGCAGACAGAGGATGACTTTTTTACCGGATAAGACGGCTTCGGCCAAAGGAGAATCTTTCCCGTCCGTCCAATGATTCGTGCTGTTTTCGTCCCGTTTTCCTATTTTGATGAAATCTTTTTCTTTTAACCGGATCTGAGGCATAAAAACTTTCCTTCTATTACTGTAAAATATTTTTCGTCAATTATATCAGATAAAAAAGTTTTATTCAACGAAGAAAAGGCCGGAAGAAAAGAGGGTTGCAAAAAAAATTTGAAAAATTAAAATACGGTTGGTCAGGAGGAAGTAAAATGTCAGGAAATATACGGCTTTCGGGTGAAAAGGAATTGATTCTTCAAAAAGCTGCGGCTTTTGCAAAAAAACGGCATGGAAAAGATAAAACCGGTCATGATTTTGACCATATCCGACGTGTTTGCCGGATGGCGGAACATTTAATGGAGGAAACGGACGGGGCGGATGTTTTTATCGTCAAAATGGGTGCTTTATTGCATGATATAGACGATTGGAAACTGATTTCAAAGAAAGAAGATGGTCAAGTTTCCTCTTTTTTGGCTTCTTTGGAAATGTCGGTATCGGAAAAGTATCAAATAGAAGAACTTGTCCGTTCTATCGGTTTTTCAAATACGGGTGTTTATCCCGAGCTTCCTTCTTTGGAAATGAAAATTGTTTTTGATGCGGACAAGCTGGATGCTATGGGCGCTATGGGAATTTGCCGTACGCTTTTGTTCGGGGCGGACAGAGGAACGCCTTTATTTTTGCCGAATGTTTTCCCGAAGGAATCTTTGACAAGGGAAGAATATAAGAATCTGAACCGCCGGGAAAATACTTCTATTAACCATTTTTTTGACAAGCTTCTGCGTTTAAAAGATATTATGCAGACGCCTGCCGGGAAAAAAGAGGCTCTTGTCCGTCATCAGTTTATGGTGGATTTTCTGCGCCGTTTTTTTGAAGAACAGGGATACGATGATTGGTTGGCGTATTTGGAAAATTGGCTTAAAAAACAGTTGAAAAAAGGCATCTGAAGAAATTTTTAAAAGAAGTGACGCGTTTTAAAATTTTGTCAGATGAAAAACTTGAAAAATTACTCAGCCTTTGTTTTTCACCGCTTTTTTTAAGGGACAATCTTAAGCCCCAGAAGACGCGCCAAATCCGCCGCTTGTGTTAAAGAAACCTTCATTCCCTTTAATTCAAAAAAAGAATCGGACACTAAATTCCCGTCAATGAGGCAGTCGGAAAAGTCCATCCCTTTCAATATTGTTTTAAAAAAATCTGCTTTATAGAAGTCAACCTGATGAAATTCAGATTTTTGGAAAAGGGTTTCCGATAAAAAGACTTCTTTCATTTTGCATTGAATACAGGAAGTTTCCTGCCATCTGCTTTGTGAAAAATTGGCGTAACAAAATGAGGAAGCTTGCAACAGGCATTCTTTAAAACAGCTTTCCGAAAAAAGAGCGCCATCCCCTTTGCAAGAATCTATCCGGCATTTTTTCCAGTAGCTGTTTTCAAAGGAACAGTTTGAAAAATCACATCCGGTAAATTGGCAGTCATAAAAAGAAGATTTTTCAAAAATGCATTTTTCAAATCGGCAACCGGCAAACAGAATATCTTCAAACTCAAGGTCTGACGCCTCCAGATTTTGAAAAGATTGTTTTTCAAAAATAGCGCCGCAAATACTTTTCTCTTCCTTTTGTGCTTCAAGAATATATTGTTCCAGCATTTTTGCCTCTTTGCCTTTTGAGGTCTTATATAATTTTATTTTTTTTCAAACGAAGACAAGGACGATTTTTTGTTTTCTTGCGCTGTCTTGCCGGCTATGCTGTCCGTTACTGCTTGGCCCAAATCAACTTTCAAATAATCGGCAATCATCACAAGAGTCCGCAAAGTAGGCTTATTTTCAAAACGTTCAATAAAAGCAATGGATGTTTTGCTTAAACCACACCCTTTTGCCAGCTGGTATTGGCTGATTTTTCGGCGAACTCTCTCTTCCCGCAGAATTTCAACCACTTTATCACTGATATGTCCCGCTTCTTCTATTTTCATAAAGATACTATATTCTACTTGACGCTTTTATGTTAGGGAAGTATACTTCCCTATTCTAAAGGAGAGGTGGAATGCTTGTTTTAAGTAGGTTTATAGGAAAAGGCGCAACACGGTTATGTTTTGCCCACCCTTACGACAAATCAAAATGTGTAAAGGTCATCGTCCGGCCGAAAGAAGCTGGTTTGCTGCAAAAAGAGTTAGAGGCTTACTTTGCTGTAAAGTCTTTTTTAGGGGAATATTTGGTTCTTTATGACGCGAATTTAGTCAAAACGAATTATGGAGTGGGATTGGTTTGTGAGTTATTAAAAGATGATGATGGAAGTATTTCAAAGCCCTTGAGTTTTTATATGAGAAAAGACAAACTCCTCAATAGAGAACTGATAAGCCAGTTTTGGCATTTTTTCTATTGCCTACTTGAAAATGATTTATTCTTTTATGATTTTAACCTGCAAAATTTTATGGTTCAGAATAAGGAGGGGAGGTTGATGTTAAAATATACGGATTTAAAAAGTTATTGCAGGTATAAGCCTTGGATATTCTTAAGGCTGGAAAAAATATTCCCTTTTTTGGCCCGCCGTTTGATGTGTCATAGGTTAAAGAAAATGTTTTTTTTAATAGGTTTGCTTCCGCCAAAATAAAGATTTATTCGCCGCAGACTTTGCAGGCCCTCGCTCCTTCTTCCAGAGCATGGTCTTTGGTTGTTTCTATGCAGTTTCTCGTACACTTTTTAGCCCATATGCAGCTGGGAACATGATAGATAAGTGTTTGGGTGTTCATAAGGACGGTTGGGTTGTCTTCGGCCAAAACCGGTAATGATAAGAGAAAAGCGGATATTCCTGTTAAAAATTTTTTCAAAGTATACCTCTGAAATTCAGACAAATTATTTTAAATTATATGATAAAAAATGAAAAAAAGTATATGAATATTTAAAGATTTTTTATAATTTTACTATTGAAAAGGATTTTTGATAGAATACTTATTAAAAATAAGGCTTGATTTTTTAAGATAAAAAGAGTATAAACTTTCTCGGTTCGGGTCCTTAGCTCAGTTGGTTAGAGCCGGCCGCTCATAACGGTCTGGTCGTAGGTTCGAGTCCTACAGGACCCACCATAATTAATAGCTCCTATCACGGGAGCTGTTTTTCTTTTAAAAATCAAACGTTCTACGGAATTTGCTCGTTGTCAATTTCAAAATCGTATTTCGGGAGAAGTTTCCGAATTCGTTTGTTGAGATTTCTTTTTGAAGAAAGCTTTTTGTCCCATAAACCGGAAAGTTACAAAAGTTTTTTCATAAGTAAGGATTATCTGTCCTTTTATATTTATATATGCTTTTAATTGTTTTGTTTTGACAAAGTATTAAAAAGATTATAACTTGTTTGTTATAAAAAAATATTTACCAAAGGTGGTTAAATGAAAAAGATATTTGTTGCCTTTATTTGTTTCCTTCTTTTTATGATTGCTTTGTCTGTTCAGGTTTATATTTCTAAGATGCCGGAGGCGACTTTCTTGTCTTCAAGATGGTGGCAAAAAAGCGCCAGCGTTGAAAACATTCGGAATAAAATCAAAAAAGGCGTGGATGTGAATGCCCGAAATAAAAATGGTTTGACGCCCTTGATGTTTGCCATTGCCAATGACGCTTCCGTAGAAATGATTAAGACTTTGATAGAGGCAGGCGCCGATGTGAATGCAAAAGATAAAAGAGGGAAGACAGTCTTGATGGAGGCGGTTAGATATGCTTCTCTTCCTGTGGTTAAAAGTTTAATTGAGGCCGGAGCGGACGTAAATGCCAAGAATGATGTCGGGGGTTTCCCCGTTTTTATGGCGGCTGCTATGAATGCTACCGATACTAAAATTCTGTCAACTTTGATAGAGGCCGGCGCTGATATGACGGCTGAAGACAATGACGGTGTTACCTCTTTGATTGCGACGGCGGCCAAAAATACAGATCCTGATATTATTGACTTTTTAATCAATAACGGGGCCGATGTGAACGAAACGGACAACACTGGCAAAACAGCTTTAATGTATGCGGCCAGATTTAATTACTATTTCGGTATTCCGAAGATATTGATTGACAAAGGCGCGAATGTACATGCCAAGGATAAGGAAGGAATGACGGCCTTGATGTATGCATTGCAGGCAAAAGGGAATTCGCGGACGGTTGAAACTTTGCTTGAAGCCGATGCGGATGTGAATGCAAAAGATGAAAATGGGATAACGCCTTTAATGTATGCCGTTGTGATTAATAAAAATCCCGAAATTATTAAAACTTTGATTGATGTGGGCGCAGATGTAAATGCGAAAGACGAAGATGGGGTAGGGGCGTTGATGTATGCCGTTATCTATAATGCTCATCCTGAAATTGTTAAGATTTTGATTAAAGCCGGCGCGGATGTGAATGCAAGAAGAAAAGACGGGACTTCGGTGTTTATGTCAGCCGCTCAGAATACTTCTTATCCGAATATTTTTGAAATTTTGATTGAGGCGGGCGCCGATGCGAGCGCAAAAAACGCAAACGGGGAAAATGCCTTAATAATGGCGGCAAGATATAATTCAAATCCTGAAATAATCAAGAAATTGGTTCAAAAAGGTTTCTATGATGTGAATGAGAAAAACTCTGACGGCGTTACGGTCTTAATGGCTGCGGTTATGAATGAGCATGTAGCGCCGAAGGCAGTTCAAATCCTGATTGACGAAGGGGCGGATGTAAATGCTAAAGATAAAGATGGAATAACGGTTTTTATGGTGGCCGCGATCAGGGCATTGAATCCTGAAATTATTGAGATGCTGGTTAAAAACGGCAGTCATGTAAATGAGACGAGTAAAGACGGAATATCGGCGTTGATGTATGCCGTTGCGAATAATAAAAATCCCGAAATTATTGAAACTTTGATTGATGTGGGCGCTGATATCAATATCCCGGTTCCGGGGGAAAAGGATATTTTAATGTTAGCGATGAAATATAATTTTCATCCTAAAATCATTAAAGCTCTGGTTGACGCGGGGGCGGATGTAAATGCCAAAGATGAAAACGGAATAACGCCGTTAATGAAGGCAGTGTTGAACAATGCCTCTTTAGAGAGCGTGAAAGCTTTAATTGATGCGGGCGCCGATGTGGACGCAAGGGATAAAAGAGGATTAAATGCGCTTGCCCTTTCGGCAAGGTTGCATTCGTCACCTGATATTATGAACCTGTTGATTAAAGAAGGCGCCGATGTGAATGCAAAAATGGAAGAAGGTTGGACGGTGTTGATGCATGCGGCGGCCAATACGCCTCGTCCGGAGATTATTCAAGCTTTGCTGAAGGCCGGAGCAGATGTGAATGCCAGGGAAGCTGGGGATATGACGGCTTTAATGATGGCTATAGATATGAACCCTTATCCGCAGGTGATTTTGTCTTTGATTGAAAGCGGTGCGGATGTAAACGCAAGGGATATAGACGGCTTAACTCCTCTGATGTATCTCTTTAATGCTTTTGCATACGATGAACCAGTAGAAAATGCGGATGCAGAGGAGATCGCTTTTTTTAAGTATCGGCATGATAATAAGGTTATACTTGAAATAACAACGGCATTGATAGAGAAAGGGGCGGATGTAAACGCCGCGACAAATAGCGGAAAAACAGCGTTGATGTACGCTGTTGATAAAAATGTTCCCATTGAAGTGATTAAGCTATTGATAGAGAAAGGGGCCGATGTAAACGCCGTGGCAAATAGCGGAAAAACCGTTTTAATGTACGCTGTTGATAAAAATGTTCCTGTTGATGTGATTAAGCTATTGATAGAAAAAGGGGCGGATGTAAACGCCGTGGATAAAAACAGCCTGACGGTTTTGATGTATGCCGCTCATGAAAATAATAATCCGGAAGTGATTCAGTTGTTGATGGATATGGGGGCTAATATATATGCGCGCAATAACAGCGGTTGGACGGCCTTTACTTTTGCTGTCACGAACGCGTCAAATCCGGAGGTGGTTAGGACTTTTATCAAAAACGGCGTTAATGTTAATTCTAAATATAGCGAAGGAAAAACGGCGTTGATGGTGGCGGCTTTTTTTAATTCGGAACCTGAAGTCATCAGAGTTTTGATAGAAGCCGGCGCCGATGTCGGCATTCAAGATGAAAATGGTTATTTTGCAATCAATTATGCCCGGGAAAATCATGATATTTACGGGACGGATGCTTTTAAGTTGTTGGAAAAATTAACGTTGGAACAATAATTTTTTTGTTTTTGGGAATTTTTATTTTTTTGATGTGTCAGATTTCTGAAAGGAGTGTCTTGGCCCTTAAAGATAATTATGCTCTTTTTTTACGGAAGGCGGAGAGATTCTGTCAGAAAGGAGGTTAAAGCAGTGCGGATGCCGGGGGGAGAATATTAAAAGAAGATATGAACTCTCCGAAAGAGGCAGATGGTGCGGAAAAGTGTTTAAAGAGGCAAAGAGTAAGATTAAAGAGGGAGCCAAAGAAATGAGACAGAAAACAATGAATGTCTTTAAAATTTATACCTATGAAGAAAAAAGACCCTCAGCTGTCATTTCCTGACATTTTTTATTTTCTGCTTACATGTTTTAGTGTCGCCCTTTATTCTTTATGTCATCATTATTAAATCAAGGTCTTTCATTATTTATTTTCTAGTTAGTATATTGATGAAAGCACGCTTGTTTTTATAATATTATCAGAATCAAAAGATAGAAATAAAAAAAGCTCCCCATCTGGAGAGCTTTAGAAAATGGCAAAAATTACTTGCCGCAGGGGCTGACAATTTCTGACAGAGAAATGACACCTAATAAATAATCATTGGTGCAAACTTTTTGACCACCAATTGTTCCACGAGTTCCTGAGCAAGCGGATAAAGAAACTAACAAAGCAGCGGCAATTAATAACTTTTTCATAGGGGAATCTCCTTTCTTAAAAAAACTATGTGTATCAAATAATACATTGGTCATTTTATAGTATAAAATTGAAAAGTCAAATTTTTTTAAGCATTTTTTGATTTAAAAAAATGGATTTATAAGGCGGCGGGAGATGCTTAATGTTTTTTAGGTTATGAAAAAATCATCTTTATATATTTTATTTTTGAACATTCAAATAGTTCAAATATGCGTAAGAGCTAATACTCTTCTTCCGTATTTATATGCTATATTTTAAGGAGTAAATATTTTACGTAGAAATATCATTTCCTGAAAAAATAAGGTTTAACCAGAGTAAAAATGTCACCTTTTAGAAAGAGACTCTTTTAAAAGAAAGGGCATGCTTTTTTGCCAATTCAGGATAGGAAGGACTTTTTTTTGACTGTCTCGTAAATATGAAAGCCAATAAACGGCGGAGATTCCTTCATCTATTAAAGGAATAATTATCCTATCATTGCCGTCGTTACGGTAATTCTTTACCAGTTTGGTTGTGAAGGTTAAGACATTTTTATGTCCGAGCATTTGCCTGAAAACAAAGTAATCATTGTAAAATGTGACAGACGGCAAAGATTTCAGCCAATCAATAAACGGCGCAATTTTTTTTTCATAAGCGCCACAGATGCTGTATACGGCAATTTCTCTGGTCGCGTGATCATGTAGGTAAATTTGTTTTTTTGATGCCAACGGGTCGTTTGTCGGAACGGAAAGCATCAACTCTTCTTCGGCAAAAGGAAGGGAGGTAATTTCTTTGTTATCCGGCTTTTTTAACGAAACAACCGCGTCGTATTTGCGAAAGAGCAGGAGATTTTCCAAATTGTCTTCATTTTCAAACAGTTCGGAGGTTATTGTCAAGTCGGGGTTGCTTTTTTGTAAAGACGG
>CASFRQ010000149.1 GCA_949296785.1 uncultured Alphaproteobacteria bacterium | reverse complement strand
TCCGATTATGAATGTGACAAAGACACGTTGCGACTGGACATCTAAAACCAATCTGATATAATGAAGCCCGCAATCAGGGTGTACCGGGAATGGTTGCGACTGGACATCTAAAACCAATCTGATATAATAGAAAAGCTCAAAGCCTTTAATTTCCAAGGGGTTTGAGCTTTTTCTTTTATCAAAAAATCCATTTTAAGAGACTGTTTTTTGGTACAAATTTTCATTTTTTATCTCTTTTTCACCTCAATTTTTCCGTTTTTAACACTGTTTTTTTGGCTTTCTTTTTGTTTTTCCCTTCCGATTCGTTTGGTAATTTCATTCCATTTGGCTTCAAAAAAACAAAACAGGAACCTAAAAAGATAAAAAAATACGTTAATACAAAAATTTTTTTCAAGAAAAAATTAAAAAAGTTCAAACTGCGGCGGTATTTCTTTTAAGGGTTTATCCTCTCTGTTTTCTATATGAATTATATTAGAAAATTGCTTGTCCGTAAAGAATAATATGTTTACATCTCCGTATGAGGGATTGTTTTTCTTTATGACTCGGACATATTTTTGAGAACTTTCCCACGTTCCCGTAAACTGTACATAAACAGAAAACTGTACCATTTCAAAACCTTCATCCAGCAAAAATTTTCTGAATTTAGCCGCTGATTTTCTTTCTGACGGCGTCTCAGTCGGTAAATCAAACATCACCATCATCCACATAAGCTTCCTTCCGTTCAGATACTCTCTTTTATCCATTAGAGCAACCTGCTTTCAAACAAATGGGAATTAAAATTAAACCTAACCTCTTTTGTTTTATAAATAGTAACCAAATCCCAAACAGTTTGCTGTAAAATCATAGATAAAGGTGACATCCCTTCCCCGTTGTAAAAATCTTTCGTCAATAAAGAAGATAAACCAGCCTTATGAACAGATGTTAATTCGGAAGTATCAGGAAACTTTTTAAAAATATCATACACAAATCCGTCCACAATGGGACGGAAAGGTTCTATCAAATCATCCACCAGACAAAAAGGATTGAGTTTATTGCAATGTCCGACACCGTAGGAAGGATTCAACCCTGCCGCCACGACATATCTGGCCAATGCGGAACGCAAAATCGCATAACCGTAATTTAAAAACGAATTGATGCCTTCTTTATCCTTGTCCCGGACAAAGTCTCCGCCGAACAAAGATTTAAAATACAGACGAGCGGCATACGCTTCCCGATTGGATGAATCTCCGGATAAAACAGTTTTGCAAATGGGACGCAAAGGATTCTCTTTACCGAATAAATCCAAAACACGGGACTGGTTTTTAATTTTTTCTTTGACAATCAACTGCCAAATTTTCTTTTCCAAGGGCTTTTTATTTTCTATCTGAGCCTGCTGAACTTCCGTTTGACGGCTCTGCCCGACATAGGACAAAAGCATTCCGGAGGGCGCGTAATTTTTTCCAAGAATAACCAATGGAATGTTCTCTTCGCATAACCTTTGAAGAAGATTGTTCGTATACACGACATTAAACGCCGTTACAATCAAGGCCTGAATAGAATTGAAGGGAACGTCCTTTTGGACATCCCCCTCCTCTTCAATCCTTAAAAAGCCACGATAAACGCTTAGCTTTTTATTATTCGTGGCAATTTCTATCATCCTATTTGGCATTTTGAATCCTCCCGGTAAAGGTTACATGAACTTTTCGCACATTGTATTTTTGAAGAGACTCGGCTGTAGCTCGGAAAGACTTCTTATCCCCCTCCTCTTTGGCAATATCGTGCGGTGTCAAAGCAATTTGTCCTGCGGAAGACATCTTTTTTACCCTCAACAAAATATCCACTTTTTCCAACGAGTCGTCTTTATTGAATTTTTTCCGAACATACTCTTGCAGGCCTTTCGGGAAATTTCCTTCAAACGCCTGTTCCCTGCTAAAAGTTGCCAGAACCATATCATTACGACGGAGAGTCATTATCCTTTTTGCATTCGGATATTTATATCGCCAATAGGAAATTTCCTCCCCTCTGCTATGCCGGATAGTTGCGTTGTAATTAGAAACAATTTCCGACTCCCACTTGCCTCGGTTGCTTGTCGGCAGGCCGCCCGCTTTATTCATCGGGTTAACCTGATAAATTTCCGCGCAGTAATTGTTACCGCCGATAAACCATTTAAAGGCTTTTAAAGAAGCCTCCCTTAAACGCAACACCGCCGCGCGCTCTTTTTCGGCGAAGGCGTTTTTGACGTCTTTTTGCTCTTTACCTTTTGCCTGCATTTTACCGGACAAACCGTCCAAAACAAACCATTCTTTAAAAGCATCATAGTAAGCTTTCTTATCTTCCTGGTGATAAAACATAGGAATGTATTCAGTGATTTTCTTTATATTCTTCTCTTTTTTTCTCTTTTTGGTTTTGGGCTCCTCTGCATCGGCTACTTTTTCATCTTTATTTTTCTTAGGCCCTTTGAACATGGCCAGCAAACTGGTGTCATCTTCAAATTTTTTAAAGCCGTAGGCAGTGTCTTCATGCAGTTGGCCGACAGTAGAGTTTTCTTGCCTTATGTCTTTCAAAGAAGGCTTATGGGAAATGTTGATTTTTGCCGCGCGTTCCAAAATATCCGGAACAGATATCTTTTCCGGTACAGGAAAGTATTGTTTGAGAATACCTTCTTTTCGGGCAGATACCGCCTCTTTCACCTTCTTTTTAATCTCTGCCTTACCTTCTTTGGAAACTTGTTCTGATGGCAGATAAAGCTTTAAAAGTTCTTATTTAAACTGTTTCCGCAAATAATCAGGAAATCGTTTTAAATCATGCGCCGCGCCGCTTATCTGCCCTCTGCTGATAGCCGCAACCACGGCGGCGTCTATGGCGTGATGATTATGAAACGCCCTATATTCCAAATTTTCTTTATTATCCTGCCTTTCTTCCTGCCCGGAAAGTTCTAGCGCAGAATTTTCCTCTTTATTCTTATACAAGTTTAATCCCCAGGCTTTGCGGACCATCGCCGTTAACATGCCGGAAACAGCCTGCACCCTCTGTTTCCCGTCTTCACGCACAATCGGCAGTAAATAATCCTGCAACAGGCGGGTCATATATCGGGTATCATTCAAAGAGCGGGCAATAGGACTTTCCATTTCATCCAGTTTTTTCATCGCATTTTTATTAAATCGCCACTGCATTTCAGGAGGCAGCTTCTTCACCCTTTTTTTTATCTCATTCCAACGATAAGAACCCGGATTGTCATGAAAAGCCTCGTACGGCGTCCTGTTTCCTTTATCATAGTTCGCCTGAATAGCAGAAATCACTTTATTATCCATGCTGTTATCCAAAGTCCTTGAAAAAGGAAGGATATGCTCAATCTGAAATTTTTGACCTTTAAATAAATCTTCTATACCTATCGCAACGCCTGTATAGGGGCATATTTTCCCCTGTCTTTCCCAAATTTTATATTTTCGGATATCCTTTTTTGAAGGGGAAAAATCTTTTAGTTTTTCCTTAATCTCCGCCTCAATCTTTTTATTCTTTTCTTCATTTTCTTTCTGTTTATTTTGTATTTTGAGCCTTTCTTCGGCGCCGGCGGGCAAATCCCGAGCATACTCCACCGCGATATCGTAAGGTTTTCCGTATCTGTCAATCAGCTCATTTACCAAATACCTTAACTGGTTTAACGCCACATGAACGGTCGCATTATTGATTTTACCGTATTTTTCCGCGTCATTCCGAGGATTTTCAGACTTTTTTCCCAAACAAACCTGTCCCAGAACTTCCCCGTAATATGGCAATTTATCCAAATGCTCATATCGCTTATTGCTGTGATGATATCCCGCGGATTCGCAAGCATCAGAATACATCTGTCCCGCTTTCATAAAAGGAAGAATCTTTCGGATAGCCTTTTCCGAAAGGGAGGCCGTTTCCTGTTCCAAATCAACCTCCTCCCATAAAAGGCGGGCAGCTCTTTCAGAAAAACCGAACCTGTCCTGCAGGTACTTTTGAATTAGGTTGTCTTTAGCCTCAATAGAGATTCCCTTTTGCGGGATGTTCATACAATTTCCCGGACGAAAGAGAAAATAAATAAGCGCCCCCTTTTCTTCATCTGAAAAACCATTCCAAACGGCGGCCACTTCCGGATATTCTTCCATAGCCCGCTGCGTCGTATCTACCAGTAAGCCTTTTTCAAAATCACCACCTTTGTGGCCTTTCCCCTCATAGTTAAAAGTACCCTCTTTATCCAACCCTAAAATTTCTTTAATGTCACCGAAAGAAACAATTCCCTTTGAATCCGGTTTTAACTTTGCCGGATTTTTCAATAAAAAGGC
>CASFRQ010000148.1 GCA_949296785.1 uncultured Alphaproteobacteria bacterium | reverse complement strand
TTAAAACATGCGTGTGATGTAAGTCTATCCGTTGAAGGAGCTTTTCAATCACTTCTTCCAAAGGGCTGGTCGTCAGATGGTAAAAGTCAATTCTCATGGAGCGCTTTTTCCTTTTTAATCTCTGTTTAAAGTAATATACCTTAACCCGCCGACGCCGTCCAGCAGAAGGGTGACTTTACTTTGTTGTTTCTCTGTTATTTGTCGGAAGGCTTCGTCAAAATCGCGGACTGTCCTTATATTTTTCCCGTCTGCCTGAATAATCAGATCGCCAATTCTGAGACCTTGGGCGGAAGCCTGGGAAGCCGGAAAAACATCCGCCACCAACACGCCACGCGCTTTCGGATTTAAAGCAAAATGTTCCTGCAGTTCGGCCGTTAAGTCCGTAACTGAAAATCGGAAGTCTTCATAAAAAGTCAATTGTTCTTTCTTTAACAGTGGAATTTTGAAAGAAACATTATTCTTGTCGTCCATCTGAACCAAAGTAACAAGCAGCGTTTCCGTTTCCCCATTTCTGAACACATCTACCGGAATAGGCCGTCCAATCTGCGTTTCCGCGGCCAGAACGGATAGTTGCCGGGTGTTGGTAATAGGATAAAGATTAAAAGAGAGAATGACATCTTTCGGTCGGATGCCGGCTTTATAAGCGGGGCTGTTGTGTTCCACGGATGAGACAAGGACGCCTTGCTTTTCATCCAGTCCCAGCAGACGCGCAGTTTCCGAAGGCAACTTTCTAAAGCGTATTCCAAGCCAGCCTCTTTTGATGTAACCGTCTTTTCTCAAACCGTTAACAATTTTTTTTATCAGGTTGGACGGAATGGCAAAACTGATGCCCGTATTTCCGCCGGAAGGGGAATAAACCGCAGTGTTCATACCGATAACTTCTCCGTTCATATTAAAAAGGGGACCGCCGGAGTTGCCTTGGTTGATTGAGGCGTCTATTTGTAAAAAATCATCGTAAGGGCCGGCATTTAAATCGCGCGACCTGGCCGAGATAATACCGGCCGTGACAGAATTTCCAAGTCCGAAGGGATTGCCGGCCGCCAGTACCCATTCACCGGTTTTCGCCTTGTCTGAATCGCCGAAAGAAACGGGTTCCATCAGTTCGGAAGGCTTTACTTTTAAAAGAGCGATGTCTGTTCTTTTATCCCGTCCGACAATTTCGGCCTTTAATGTCTCCCCGGAATGGAGGATGATCTGGACCGCTTCGTTTTCGTCAATAACATGGTTATTGGTTAGGATGTACCCTTCTTTGTCTATGATAAAACCGGAACCCAAAGAAGTTACATGAGCTCGGTCTTCAAAAAAAGGAAGAGCAGTCGAATCGGCGGCTGTTTGTGTGTATAAGGGAGAATCGTAAAAGGATTGCCCCACAACACTGACAACACTGGGAAGGGCTTTTTCCGCAATTTCCGAAAATGAGGGAAGGACGGCGCCCCTGAATGTGTTTTTTAAGGGTGGTTGGGTATTTTTTTCTTGTTTTTGCGTTGTTTTTAAAGATGTTTGAACTTGAGGAACTTCGTTTTTTTCCGCCATTGCTTTATAGAAAGGCGGCAGAAACAACAGGCATAAGAAAAAAACGGTCCGAAACAGGCCGATTGTTACAGGCGATAAAAAAAACATGCCGAGGCTTTGTTTCCTATTTGAAGCGGCATTTAAATGTCTGTTTTTAGATAAAAAAGAAATCAAACCATGACAGCCCTGACGAAAGGAGCTTTTTCTCTTCTTTTCCCAAGTTTTTAGAGATAGTAAAGCCATGCAATCGCTCCGCTGATAGCAAGCATCAAACCGCCAAACAACCTTAATCGGGTCAGGTTGCAGTCAACAATCCTTTCCGCATAAAAAGTCTGAACCAACCCGGGGGTAAAGATGTAGGGAAGGCTTTTAAAAAAGAAAAGAAGAATCAATGCATTGATTAAATTGTCCGTTGAAAAAAACATTTTACATTCCTTTGAGTTGTTTTTTCGTTTTGTCTGTTTTGTGCTTTTTTGTTCATATATCTTTGTCTGTATGCGTTCTTGATGCAATGAATCGGCTGCTGTTTGTCAGGGAGTATCTTTTGCGTTTCTTGGCGGCGAATTTGAGATGGCGATTTTTCGTCCCCGCGAATTTTTTGGGATAAATATAGGCTGCGCTGCCGCCGGATGATATATTTACTGTTTTTTTGTTCCTGACATTGCTATTGTCTTTTCAGATGTTTATTGAAATTTTCCCTTCTCCTTTTCCATCATTCATTGAATTGTCCAAAGGCTGTCTATCCGATTGAGACTGAAAGAAGTGCGTCTTTCTTTATTCTTTTGCCTTGAACGCTTGATTTTTTGTTCTCTTTTTTTGTTTGTCTTTCTTATGTTATTTGCCTAAATCTTTATCCTGTCAACTCCGGTTTTGGTTTTTTATAGCGTTCTTGCTGCCCAGCCGAGAGAAAACTAGACTAAATCTTCAAATAAAACAGGGATTTTCTTTTTAAATTCCTCCCTTAAAGGAATCATCAGGGCGCGGATATCCGGGTGCGCCGCGGGGTCGCACCGCATTTTGAAAACATGGCGCCATTCGCGGATATTGGCCGTCATCACGATTTCTGTTTTTAAACAAGTCGGTAAAACGGCTCTGGCGTTTTCGGCCTTTTCGCCGGATTGAACAAGTTTTAAATAAGATTCTTCTGCCGATTGAACCGCCTGCAGCCAAATATCATATGCCGGCGTTCCTGCCTGTATTTGAACAGGTTTAATGACGGAAATCTCATTTTGAAATTTGTTTTTGGCGTAACAGCAATAACGGGTGCTTTCCTGGCTGTAGGCTGCAAGGCGATGACGTACCAACTCATGCGAAACGCCTCTGTCCGTAATAAATTTAACGGAAATGCTGAAATGCTCAATGACCGATTCATGATGCCTTTCCACGATGTGGGCGGCAAACCGCTCGGCGCTGCCGTCATCTATTTTATCAAAAGATTGATAACAGGTACGCCCGCACCTTTCTATATGCTTTAAAACGACATTTGAGTCAATCGGTGTGAGTATTTCAAATGACGGAGAAAGAATTTTGACCATGATATTCCTTTTTTAAAACATTTGCGCCTGCTTTAAGCTGCTTCTTTTTACCAAAC
>CASFRQ010000147.1 GCA_949296785.1 uncultured Alphaproteobacteria bacterium | reverse complement strand
TTCATCATCAGACGCCGCGATGCATCGGCGGGCAGAATTACAATAAGGCCGCTTTTGCTAAGATGGTGAAAAATCTTCCGGAGGAGGAAAAAAAGATTTTCGCCGAAAGTCGTCTGAAAAATAAAATTGATCGGTTGCTGGATGTTTCCGCCATTATGGAAGAAAAAGGGATTTCAAAAACCGCCGCTTGGCAGGAGGCTCAAAATCGCTTTTATCGCCTTTTCTCAGGTTACCTTGTTCTGATGCGCAATTCCCGTCATATGAATCTGCATCAGCACGCTTTTGATTTTCAAATTCAGGCGGCGTTAGATTCTAATGAAAGGGATAAACAGGCTCCCGTGCAGGTTTGGATCCCGAAAACAAAGGCTCTTTTCGGACTGTTATATCCGGAGCCGGACAAGAAACAGCAATTCGCATCTTATAAAAAAGAGATTGAAACTCTGCGGCAGCAAAATGTTGCAGAAAGGGGTATCTTATAATGGAAAAGTATGTTCAGGAGCAAGAAGTTCGGAAAAAGCTGGAGGAGTTCGCCTCTTTGCTTCAAACACCGGTAGTTTTGTCGGAAGGGGTTGTTTGCGATTATGATGTTATAAAAAAGCGCCGGGAGGAGTTTACTTGTTTATACAGACCTATTTTTTTAAAAGGGCTTTATTTGTTTTACGGAAAAGAGCTTTCCACTTATTTGTCGGAGGAACAGATGGAAGTTTTAAAAAATGGGTTTTCTCCGAACGGATGGACATGTCATCATTTAAAGCCTTTTCATCAGGGCGGTGGCAATCTCAGCAGCGGTTTTTTGAAAAAGAACAAAGAGATTATCCGGCTTTATAAAGATTCTGCCACTTGGAACGATTATTCCGGAAAGTTGGAAAAAGGCCTGGATATAATGGCATTTATCCGTGGTTCCCGGGAAAAAGGGGTTCGTCAGCCGCAACAAAAGGAAAGATTTGACTCCGTTTTTGCAAATATTGCTTTGATGCGGGCGCAGGAGCATAGAATTTGGCATATTTTGGAGAATGGTTCTTCCCTCTTTTTTGAAAAAAAATCGTGGAGAGACGGTATGCTGTCATGTTTTTTACGATTGGCGCCGGAAAAACCTTTTATTCTTTCTCAGGTTTCGGGGGGATCGGAAATTTTGCGCGATGAAAAAGATTTGCTTATCCGGAAAGTACAATCTTTTCCAAATAGGAATGACAGGTGGATTCAAGATAAAATTAAAAGCATTGAAAAAAGAACCAGAGACTGAAAAGATGTGGAAATGATAAAAAAAAGGTATATTGACAAGCAAAGAGGGATTAATGCCAGCTGGCGCTTTCGGGAATTGGCCGACAGATTGGGCGTCAAAGCCGTGTATGTTCCCCTGAAGGTTCCTTCTTTTGCGGAACGGCAACGGATACACGATGAATTCGGCGAAATTGTCCGTCCGATTTTTTTGAAAGGATTGTATGCCTTTTATAAGGAGGAGCTGGAACAGTTTTTGGATCCGAAGATGGTTGTTTCTTTTCAGATGGGTTGGACGCCTCCTTGTTGGTCCGTTCACCATCTTGTGCCGCGTTCTTTAGGCGGCCAGAACCTGAGCCTTGAGGCTATGGAAGAAATCAAGCAGATAAATTCTAAGGATGAAGTCCTCGTTCAAGACTTGGAAAATTATCTCCTGGGAAAAGATACGGAGGGTATTTCTTTTGCCGAGCAAAAAAAACGGTTTGACAGATTGTTTTCCAATCTCGCTCTTGTAGAGGGGCAGGATCATGAAGAAATTCATGCCGTCAATAATTGGTATCTGCAATATGTAACAAAGGGGGAGACAAGCCTGCCGAAGGCAGATGTTTTGGTTTTGCAGACGGAAAAGCCTTATATCGTGCCGGAAGAGTTGCAGGGAAAAGTCCGTCCGGATTTTTACATTGAAAAAGAACCGGTATCTTCTTTTGAAATCCCTGAAGAACTTGAAAGGAAAATGTGGGAGGAAAAAGGAATAAAGCCGCCTAAGAGTGATCCGAGAAAACAATTAAAGTCAAAAGAGGAAACTCAAGAGGAGAACCCGCCGATGGATATTGACGAGGCTTGGCGGCGTCTGACTGTAAAAGGAATTGGTTTTAAAATTGATCTTTCCTCAAAGGAAAACGATGAAAGTTTTCATGTGTCCGATTCATTGGCGGTCGGTGCCAAAAAAGCTTTCTTATCAAAGCTGCCGGGATTTTTTAAAGACCGGATGCACTCTTTTTCTGAAAAGGATAAAGGCTGGCTGCGCAACGGTTCTCTGCCAGAAGGGTATGCCGTTTTCTTTGATAAGTTTGAAACAAACGGCGGCGCGGGCGTTTTTTCTGTTTTCAAAGAAAAGGAAACGGAAAACCTTTCCATGCATAAGATAAGAAAAAAGCTGGAATTTTTTGCTGAAGATAAGAAATCTTTTAGCGCTCTTTTTAAAGGATTTTTCTTGACCGACAAGGAAACGGCGGAGGAAATTGAAGCCGTTCTGAGCGACTTGGAAAAACAGACGGGAGTTAAATACACGGCTTTTCATAAAGACGGAGAGGTTATCGTTTTGAATAATGAACCGAAGAGGGAAAACAATAACCTTTGGAAAGAAAAGAAAAAAAGCGCATACGGGAAAAAGGCGGACATGTACCGTTTTTCAAAAAAAGGAAAAGGCCGATCGTAGAAACAGGATATTTTTGTCTTTCTCCTATTTCTTTATCTCTTCGTATTCAACATCAATAATTTTGTCTTTTTGTTTTGTGCTGCGTCTGGCAGAAGTTTTTTTTCGGACGATTTTAACCCATTGATATCTGTTGGCCTGAAACAAAGAAATTATAAACAAGACCAACAAAAACGGAAGTGCAATATACCATGCCAGGATAAGCAGAAAAATGCTTCCTAAAAAAGCCAAGACGCCGATGGCAGCCATTAAAATGCGGTTGATGAGTTGGTTGTTCATTTTTTTCTCCCTGTAATCAGTTTGTTTTGCATTTATTTTAAAATAAGTAAAATTTTGTTAAAAATCAAGATTTGGCGTCAAATCCTGTTCGGAAAGTTAAAATCTTCCGCGCTACGGTTTAAGGTTCAATCTATCATTTTTTCTTTTCTTGGTATTTTGTTTTTAGGAGAATTATTATAACGGAGAGTACCTGTGTTATTTCTGCTGTTGACCGGAAGGAGGAAGCGCTTTATAATAAACTGTCTTTATTTTGTTAGGGAGAAACGCCATGATTTTAAAAGTTTTATTGTTTTTATGTTGTTTGACGCCCGCTTTGGTTCATGCGCAAGCTCAGGAAAGTCAACCTGCACCGAAAGGGAAGCTTTTACCTTCGGGGGAGATTGTCTATCCCGGCCGTTATATACCGGAAGAACTGAAAAAGAAAAAGGAGGAATCTCCTGGAAATGATTTACTTGCTATGCGTTCCGTTTTTATACATATTGTGGGAGACGGAGTTCTGGCGGCTCAGCTTCAGTCGGCGGCGGTTTCCTTTTTGGCGGGTCAAAACATGATGACTGTTACCGGGGCTCAGGCTGTTCAGGACGATAATACTTTCCAAATCATGGGGGAGGTTTCCGGAAGAGAAATAGCCAAACTGAAGAAGGGGAGGCGTTTTGAATTCTCCGTCCTTTTAACTGTTCGTGATCAGGGGGAGGAAATTCAGTCCATTGCTTTTGCTCAAATCGGGGAAGGTATCAATGAATCGGCAGCCAGAGAAGAGGCTGTTGGTAAAATGAAAGAGCTTTTGATACAAAAGCTATCGGAACTGAAGTTAAGGACGCGTCCTTTGATTGAGAAGAAGGATAAAGATGCAGAAAAAGAGAAAAATTCCGAAGAAAAGGAATCTGAACAAGAAAAAGTCTTGCCAAATTTAAAAGAGACTGTTGGGAGTGTATCGGTGAAACTTCCCGCGGATAAGCAGATTAAATAAATTTTGAAAATGGAAAACGAAACTTTTAAGCGGGCGTATACCGTCCGCAGCTATGAGACGAATAAGGAAGGTCAGCTGCGCCTTTTAACTCTTTTTAATCTTTTTCAGGATGTGGCGGACACGCATGCCGCTTTACTGGGGGTAGGCTATGACGCCTGTCTGGAAAAGAAGGTCGGTTGGGTTGGCGGCAGTTACTCTGTCGTTATCAACCGTCTTCCCGTTTGGGAAGAAAATATTAAAGTCAGGACTTGGCCGTCGGGAAAAACTCTTTTGACCGGTATTCGGGATTTTGCTATTACGAATGATAAAAACGAAGATCTGATTACCGCCTCCAGTCAATGGGTTATGATTGATTTGGAAAAAGGGCGTCCTGTGGCAATAAAAAAGTATTTTCCCGAATTTGAGGAAATTTTTAAAGATATAGGGACTCAGGTTCTCAACCCTTTGAAATCTATCAAAGATTTTGAGGTCAGTGATTTTGAAAAGCAATTTTTTGTCCGTTATGACGACATAGATATTAACAACCATGTTAATAATGCGGTTTATCCAGTTTGGGCTTCCGAATCCGTTCCTTATGATTTTCGGGAAAGCCATGACATTGAAAAACTGGACGTTTGTTTTAAAAAACCGGCGCATTACGGGGATGTCATTTTGGTTCAGACTAAAACGGAAGGGTTGAAAACCCGTCATAAAATTGTTGACGCCAAAGAACATGGGCGGGAGTTTTCTTTGGCGGAAATTGTCTGGCGTCCGAAAGAAAGGTAATATAACCTGACGGCGTCTTTCTGACATTAAAAGATATAGAAGCCTTTTCGGAACTTTTGTTTCGGAAAGGCTTTTTTTAGATAGGCAGAAAAAGAACTTCGGAGAAAATTGTGCCTTTTCTCTTTTGTTTTTGTAAAATGGGGAGAGAGTTGAAAAGAAGGAAGGCCGTTTCTTTGAAAAAAATCAAAAAAGTTAGAAAAATGCTTGACTTCAAGCTGGAAATATGGTTTACTTGCCGCACCTGATGAAGGGATTCGTGTACCTTTTATATAAAAAGGCGCAAAGGAATCTGAGGGATTCGCTATTATTTAAAAAGCTTTTTATGAAGCTTGAAGCGATAGGAAAAAGTGCTTTCGACTGCATGGAATATGTTGTTGAAAGGTGTGTGTTAATGGTTTTGACGGCTTTGTTTTGAAAGCTGTTGAAAAAATTGAGGGATACAGGCTTATGCCAACAATTAACCAATTAATCCGTAAATCACGGAAACCGCAGGAAAAAAGAGATAAAGTGCCTGCTTTGCAGGAATGCCCGCAGAAGAGGGGCGTCTGCACGCGTGTTTATACAACCACTCCGAAAAAGCCGAACTCCGCTTTGCGTAAAGTGGCTCGTGTTCGTTTGACGAACGGCTTTGAAGTGACCAGTTACATTCCGGGCGAAGGTCATAACCTTCAGGAACACTCCGTCGTGATGATTAGAGGCGGGCGTGTGAAGGACTTGCCTGGTGTTCGTTATCATATTATTCGCGGTACTTTGGATACGCAGGGTATCGCAAAGAGAAAACAGGGCCGTTCTTTGTACGGCGCTAAGCGTCCTAAATAAGGGGTAGAAAAAATGTCAAGAAGACACGCAGCAGTAAAAAGAGAAGTTATTCCGGACGCCAAATTCGGTGATACGGTTGTTACGAAGTTTATTAACAGTGTGATGTATGCCGGTGCCAAAGCGACGGCCGAACGCATTGTGTACAACGCGATTGACAAGCTGAACGCCAAGACAAAACAGGAAGGGTTGGTTTCTTTTAAAGAAGCTTTGGAAAATGTTAAACCGTCCGTTGAAGTGAAGTCTCGTCGCGTCGGTGGTGCTACTTACCAGGTTCCTGTGGAAGTTCGTGCCGAACGTCGTCAGGCTCTGGCAATTCGCTGGATTATTGATGCCGCGCGCAAGCGTTCTGAAAACACGATGGAAGAAAGATTGGCTTGTGAGCTGATTGACGCTTCCTCGAACAGGGGTAGCGCTGTTAAGAAAAGAGAAGATACGCATAAGATGGCTGACGCCAATAAAGCGTTCTCTCACTTCAGATGGTAAACAAGAGAGGAAATTAAAATGGCACGCTCAACACCGATTGAACGTTATAGAAATATCGGCATCATGGCGCACATTGACGCCGGTAAAACGACAACGACAGAAAGAATTTTGTACTACACCGGAAAGTCTCATAAGATTGGCGAAGTTCATGACGGCGCCGCGACGATGGACTGGATGGAACAGGAGCAGGAACGGGGTATTACGATTACTTCCGCCGCGACAACGGCTTTCTGGAAGGGTCACAGAATCAATGTTATTGATACGCCGGGGCACGTAGACTTTACGGTAGAAGTGGAACGTTGCTTGCGCGTTTTGGACGGTGCTGTTGCCGTTTTTGACGGCGTTGCCGGCGTTGAGCCGCAGTCTGAAACCGTTTGGCGCCAGGCTGACAAGTATCATGTGCCGCGGATTTGCTTTGTGAATAAAATGGACCGCGTCGGCGCGAATTTCCTTCGTTGCGTTGACATGATTGAAAAGCGGCTGGGGGCTGTTCCTGTCGTTATGGCTCTGCCGATCGGGGCTGAAGCTGATTTTGTCGGTATTGTGGATGTCTTGCGCAAAAAAGGGATTGTCTGGCACTCCGAAGATTTGGGCGCACACTTTGAAGAAGTGGAAGTTCCGGCCGAATTGAAAGAGCTGACGGATAAGTATCACGCCGAACTGGTTGACAAAGTTGTTGAGATGGACGACCAGGCAATGGAAGATTACCTGGAAGGCAAGGAAGTTTCCGAAGAGAAACTGAAAGAATGTATCCGCAAAGGGACGATTGCTCAAAAATTTGTACCGGTATTCTGCGGTTCTGCGTTTAAGAACAAAGGTGTGCAACCTCTGTTGGACGCGGTTGTGGATTATCTACCGTCTCCCGTTGATATTCCGGGGGCAAAAGGAATTCATTCCTCCAACGGTGAAGAATATGAGTGTGTTGCCGAAGACGATAAACCTTTGATGGGGTTGGCATTCAAAATTATGAATGACCCGTTTGTCGGTTCCTTAACTTTCGTTCGTATTTATCAGGGTGTGATGGAAACGGGCACATACGTTCTGAACACTGTAAAAAATAAGAAAGAAAGAATCGGTCGTATGTTGTTGATGCACGCCAATCACCGCGAAGAAATCAAAGAAGCCCGCGCCGGCGATATTATCGCTCTGGTCGGCTTAAAAGATACGACAACGGGTGACACTTTGGCGGATACCAGCAGCGATGTCGTTTTGGAAAAGATGGAGTTCCCGGAGCCGGTTATTGAAATCGCCGTGGAGCCGAAGACGAAAGCCGATGTTGAAAAAATGGGCTTGGCGTTGAACAGGCTAGCGATGGAAGACCCGTCCTTCCGCGTTTCTTCCGATACGGAAAGCGGACAGACGATTATTAAAGGGATGGGCGAACTTCATTTGGAAATCATTGTTGACCGTTTGAAGAGAGAATTCAAAGTGGAAGCGAATATCGGCGCGCCGCAAGTGGCTTACCGCGAAACGATTTCTCAGGTTTACGAAGAAGATTACACGCATAAGAAACAGACCGGCGGTGCCGGACAGTTTGCCCGCGTTAAAATCAGATTTGAACCGTTGCCTCCGGGATCCGGTTATCAGTTTGAAAACACGGTTGTCGGCGGAAATATTCCGAAAGAATATATCCCGGGTGTTGAAAAAGGGCTTGCTTCCGCAATGCAGTCCGGTGTTTTGGCGGGCTTTCCCGTAACGGACTTCAAAGCGACGGTCTTTGACGGCGCTTATCATGATGTTGACTCTTCCGTTTTGGCGTTTGAAATCGCCGCTCGCGCTGCCTTCAGAGAAGGTATGGCCAAGGCAAAACCAAAACTTTTGGAACCGATTATGAAGGTTGAAGTTGTCACGCCGGAAGAATACATGGGCGACATCATCGGCGATTTGAACAGTCGCAGAGGTCAGGTCGGCGGTATGGACCAACGCGGAATTGCACGCGTGATTGATGCCAAAGTGCCTCTGTCCAACATGTTCGGGTATGTGAACACTCTGCGTTCCATGAGCCAAGGCCGGGCGCAGTATACGATGGAATTCTCTCACTATGCCGAAGTGCCGGCGAATGTGGCGGAAGAAATTAAAGCTAAAATTCAAGGTTAATCTAAATATTATTTAAGGAGATTTTATTATGGCAAAGGGAAAGTACGAGCGGACGAAGCCGCACTGCAACGTGGGGACGATTGGTCACGTAGACCACGGGAAGACGACATTAACGGCGGCGATCACGAAGGTTTTGTCGGAGAAAGGCGGGGCGGAGTATGTAGACTACGCGAACATCGACAAAGCGCCGGAGGAGAGGGCACGTGGGATAACGATCAGCACGTCGCACGTAGAGTACGAGACGGACAAGAGGCACTATGCGCACGTAGACTGCCCGGGGCACGCGGACTATGTGAAGAACATGATTACGGGTGCGGCGCAGATGGACGGAGCGATCTTGGTGGTGAGCGCGGCGGATGGTCCGATGCCGCAGACAAGAGAGCATATTTTGTTGGCCAGACAGGTGGGTGTGCCGGCGATTGTGGTGTATATGAACAAGGTGGACCAGGTAGATGATCCGGAGTTGTTGGACTTGGTGGAGATGGAGATCAGAGATTTGTTGAACTCCTATCAGTTCCCCGGGGACGAGATACCGATTATCAAAGGGTCAGCGTTGGTAGCGTTGCAGGATGGCGATCCGAAGATGGGGAAAGAATCCATCTTGGCGTTGATGGATGCGGTGGACAGCTATATTCCGCAGCCGGAGAGACCGAAGGATAAACCGTTCCTGATGCCGATAGAAGACGTGTTCTCCATCTCGGGTCGTGGGACAGTGGTGACGGGTCGTGTGGAACGCGGGGTCATCAAGGTAGGCGACGAGATAGAGATCGTGGGGATTAAGCCGACGACGAAGACGACATGTACGGGCGTAGAGATGTTCCGTAAGCTGTTGGATCAGGGCGAAGCGGGAGACAACATCGGCGTTCTGTTGAGAGGAACGAAGAGGAACGAAGTTGAACGCGGTCAGGTGTTGGCAGCGCCGAAGACGATAACGCCGCATACGGAGTTTGAATCGGAATGCTATATTCTGAGCAAAGATGAAGGCGGACGTCATACGCCGTTCTTCAGCAACTATCGTCCGCAGTTCTACTTCCGCACGACGGATGTGACGGGAACGATAGAGTTGCCGGAAGGAGTGGAGATGGTGATGCCCGGGGACAATGTGAGGATTAAAGTAAACTTGATTGTGCCGGTGGCAATGGATGAAGGATTGCGCTTCGCTATCCG
>CASFRQ010000146.1 GCA_949296785.1 uncultured Alphaproteobacteria bacterium | reverse complement strand
TCAGTATTTTTGGATCTGGTCCTGTTTCTGCGAGTTCGGTAGATGTGCAAGACGCGCTGAGACCTTATTGGGAACAAAGTTTGGATTTAAGGTCGGACAGAGAAGTATTGGATGATTTGCTTCATCAGACTTTCGGGGCGACGGCTGTTCAAAAAAAGTTTTTGGCAGATGCTTTTCGGACACTTTTGAAAACGAAGTCCGGTAATATGCTTTTGAGAAATTTTCCGAAGGGAGTTCATATATATGTCGTACCGGGTGAAAAGGAAGGGGTTCTTTCCGCCTATTCATTTTATGAGAAAAAAATCGCCTTGAATCTGACATATATTACAGAGGATAAGAAAGACCTTTTGCCGATATCTTTGGCACATGAAATTGGTCATGCGATACAGGATACCAGAAATTTGGATTTTTTGGAAATGCCAAGGCATTCAAAGCTTTCTCCTTTTCAGATTGCGAGCCTGAATAAATTGGCAGAAGCTGAAATGGCCGCTTATTCTCTGGATGCGATTTTTCAGATAAAAAAGATAATCCTTCTTTTTTCAAGGATGTTTTTAAATCTTATCGGAACAATAATGGTTTTGTTTATTCCGAGAATATTTACAACTGGTACCAAGAACTTTATGAGCTGAACAGAAAAGAAGCACAGACTCTTAAAATGCAGGAAGAAGATACGGAGGCATATGCCCGTCGGAAAACCATGGGTATGACAGCTAAGTTGTTTCTAAGTTCCTGTGACACAAAGGATTTTTTTCTTCAAAAAGAAAAAGATTCTTGGGAGAAACATTATAACCGGCAGGCGGTTTGTCTGGCGGAGGCTGTTGTTCAAGATTTTCCAGAAAAAGTCTCTTCCGCCGGTGATGACGAATTATACGACGGTATTATAGAAGCTTACGCGCGAAGGCTTTTTCTGCCGACCGAAGAGTTAAGAGAAATTCTGACTCAAGATTCTTTTCTTCTGTTTCAGACTTATCTTCCGACGGCTGTCGTCGCTAATTATGAAAACGGCGCGTCTGCGACAGATTTTGGCGTTTTACGCGCAGAAATTAACAAAACGGAAGAATTTCGGCAGGTAAATAAGGCGTTTCTCAAAAAGTCTCCCGATATTTCGGAAAAAGCCGAAAATTATCCGATTATTGCCTTATCAAAAGTGAAAAAGGCAAGTCGGGATATTTAAAGTTTCAAATAATTATTTATGAATGATTTTCTTGCTTTTTCAGATGTCCAGGCGGAAACTTTTACAGAGGATATGTCCGTTTTTTGTTAAAACGAAAAAATTTTCCGGAGAAGTTTTTGTTCTCTGAAAGGATATTTTCAGGGCGGCTTTTGCCGCATTCAGACAGATTGTCCTTGAAAGCTATTCTTTTCCGGCTGTTTTTTCAAAATCTTCTTCTTTAAACTTATATTCCTTGCCGCAAAATTGGCATGTAACGGAAATTTCGCCGTCTTTGTACAAAGAAGCACGTTCCTCTTTTGAGAACTGTCCCAGCATTTCAGCGACCTTTTTCCGGGAACAACGGCATTTGAATACAATGTCTTTCTTCGGGAAAATCGTCAAATCATGTTCATGAAACAAACGGAACAAAAGTTTTTCCGGTAAAAGCTTGGCATCAAAAAGCTCTTCTTTCTTTAATGTTTTCAAAAGAATGTCTGCCTCTTCCCACTTGTCAATCGTATTATCCGTCAACAACATGTTTTTCTTTTCCGGCATTTTCTGCAACATGACACCGCCGGCGGCGTAATGGAGAGTATCCCCTTGTTCTCCGGAAGGGACAGCTTCACTGAAAAGCATGATTTGCGTTAAAAGCTGTTCCGATTGTCCGAAGTATTTGACGGCGCACTGGGCAAGCGTGTCCCCTTCCAAGGCGACAACGCCCTGATATCTTTCAGTCTCGCTGTAAGGTGAATCGGCAATAAAAGAAAGAGTACCTTCGCCGAAAATTTCCCGGATGCTCTTAACGCCTTCCGGCAATTTATCTTCATCATACTGAGCATAGGCGCGGACTTCATAGGAATCCGTTACATCCGTCACCAGCAAAGAAACAGGACCGTTCCCTTGGATTTGCAGGGTAAAAGTACCCTTATATTTAATAGAATCGGCCAACATGCAGGCCAAGGCGATGCTTTCCGCCAAAATCTGCGCGACAAGCGGCGGATAGCTGCGGCGCGCCAACAGTTCATCCATAACGGAATCAATTTTCACATACCGGCCTTTAAATAAAGCGCCGTCAATGACAAACGGTAAAATTAAATTCATGGACATTCCCCTTTCTTTTTGTTTTAATATGGGGCGGGTTTTCAGGAAAGTCAATACAATGAGAAAATGTACGCCGAAAAGTTTATACAACAAAGCTGTCTTTTATCTGTCCCGTTATGCCAGTAGCAGCGAGAATTTGCGCGCGATTTTGGAAAAAAAGGTTTTTAAGGCGCAACAGGAAGGACAGGATGTTTCTTTTGAGGAAGCTTCTGTTTGGATTGAAGATATTCTGAAGAGAATGACGGAATTGGGATATTTGGACGATGAGAGGTATTCCGCTTCAAAAGTCAGGACTCTTCTGGAGTCGGGGAAGTCCGTCCGTACGATTAAAATGAAATTGAAGCAGAAAGGGTTGTCCGAAGAGCAAATTGAAGAAGCTTTACATTCCCACGAAGAAGAAAGTGGGGCGCCGAATGACGAAACGGATTTGAAAAATGCTTTACGTTTGGTTCGCAAGAAACGCATCGGTTTTATGAGGCCCGAAGAGGAAAGATCTTCTTTTTATCAAAAAGACATGGCTGCACTCGGCCGGGCCGGCTTTTCGTTTGAAACGGCGCAAAAAGCTTTAGCCGGTGAGGACGACTCTTGAGAAAACGCGGGGGAATTATAAGACCGACCGTTTTCAAACCTCTTTAGCCGTGAATCGTTAAGGTCGGCCGACTCCTTATTTTTCCTTTATTTTTGAAATACCATTCTTTAAGAAAAATTAAGTTCCTGATTTAAAATTTTTTAAGTGGCGGTTAACCATCTTCCCTATGCAATAGGAGAGAAACACACAAAGGAACAGCGACCAGCGCCGGTCCGAGAACCGCTAAAAATAAAGGAAAAGTCTGAGAAACACCCAATGCGTTCATGACGGTTGTTGAAAAAAACAAAGCAAAACCGCAAACGATGGCTTCAATAATTTTAAAAAGAATTTTTCCCTGGCGGTTGTTCGGAGTCAAGCAAAAAACCGCGGCGATTAAAACCATAATCATCAGATAGAAAGGCGATACCAGTAGAGAGTAGAAATGCGCCCGGTGTTTTAAAGATGAAAAGCCTGAAGCGTCAAAAAACTCTATGGCTTCCGGCAGCTTCCAAAAGGAAGTTGTATCAGGCGACTCGAAGTTTTCTAATATTTTTTCAATGCTTAAAGAGGTGGGTATCTGCATTTGCGGGACTGTTTGAGGTGATTTTCCCGGTTCAATGACCCACGCCTGGAAAAGAGTCAGCTGATTTTTATCTAAAACGGCATGCGGACTTTCAATCTGCCGGTCAAGAATTTCATTTTCTTTAAGTTCAAAAACGGAAAAATCATCTAAAGCCAAAGACCCTTCCTGCCGCCTCAGAGCAGAAGCTCTCAAGATAATCGGACGATTTTCCCGTATTTCTCTCAGCCAGAATCCTTTGGGAGACCAAGACAGAGATGAAGACTTGACAAGGTGAAACCTTTCTTCAAGCTGATGGAATCTTTGCGTCATGGAAGTTGTCATCGGATTGACGACGGTTATGTCCAATACGCCCACCAGGAAAGTAATGAGCAGAATCGGTTTTAAAAAATTCCAGACGGAAACGCCGGAGGCCCGAATAATTACAAGTTCGCTGGATTTTGTCAGACGCCAAAAAACCGTTAAAGAAGACAATAGAACCGCGAACGGCAGAATCATGTGAATCATCTGCGGCGACTTAAAGCAAGCCAAATGAAGGACATTTTTAAAAGTAATATCCGGATAGGAGGCTGTCCTTCTTAAAAGGTCAATAATGTCAAATAAGCTGATAAGCCCCATTAAAATCAGCAGGCATAAAATCAAGGTAATAAGGTAATTACGCGCGATGTACCGGTAAATAATTGAAAAAGGCGACATTCCCGTATCCTGTTTTTGTTCTTTTTTCCATTCATAAAATAAAAGGAGGAAAAGATAAAGCGGAAAAATAACATTTGTCAGTTACGGTTGATGGAAAAAAGGAAAAGATACCGCCTGAGAAGCTCTACAAAAGCTTGATTTTTTCGTCAATTTTTTGTATGCTTTATTAAAAAGTTAAAAAAAAGGTATGGGAATGGAGAAAAATCAAGCAGTTCGCCGTCATTTAAATCAATTTACAAAAGTGCTTTTGCGACGTAAGAGACCTTCTTATATTTTATCTGAAGTTCTTTTCTCGGGGGAGGCGGAAATTTCTCCTTTTGCCAAAGAGAAGATTAAAGATTTTTTTAAAGGGGGCAGTTTTACCCCCGCGGAGGAGATAATTTCCCGATTAAAATCAAACGTTTTCGGATTTTCCGCAAAGGAGAAAAAGATTGTTTTTGAAGCTTTGGATTTATTGGCGCAGATTCCGAACGGACAGAAGTCTTTAATGCTCCTTCCTCCGGATTTTTCCATTCGGCGAGGCAAAATCAACGGAAAAAAAACAGCAGCACAAGAAAATGAGGAAGAATCCCCTTTTGTCGGTTCTTATATGCCGGGTGATAACCTGTTGAAACTGTACGCGGACTGTTTTTCGGAGAATTTTGAAAACGGGGTTTCGGCTACAGAATTTATCGCGGAAACTATTGTTCATGAGGTCGGACATTATTATCAATATAATATGAATATGATGCCGATGACATTTATGATGGACACATTTTCTTATAAAAGAGCTTTGATTGTCTTTGAAGCGCAAACAAATGCTCTGGATTTTGAGACCGGCCGTCAGCTTTATATGCTCAGGTGCAGGAAAAACGGCGAATCACCCGTCAAACCTTGCAGTGTTTATGACATGGAATATAGGAATAATGAAAAGGAACTGGCTGCGGCAGGGTATGCTGGTAACCATTTGAAGAAAGCGGCTGCACATAAGACTCTGGCTCAATTTGTTGAAAGATATATTTCAGAAGACAGGGAATTCAGGGCCAGAAAAAATTCTATTCGTTCTTTTTATAAAAACCGCCTGTATTCTTTTGATATGGGATATAAAGATTTTTCTCCCGACGAGTGCCGAAGTCTTTTAAAAGAGGAAAAAGCAGGCGTTTATCAGAATATCCGTCATTACCCGGAAAAAGAAGCCGCTTATTTTTTCCATTATTTTCTAAAACAGCAGGCCGAGATTTTTTCTCCTTTTATGGATTTAAAAAAACTTCAGAAAGTTTGTAATGAGGTTGCTTATTCATTTTCAATTCCGGCTGAAATAGAAGAAAAATTTGAAAAGAGTTTTTTCCTTTTTGAAGAGAAGCAACCCCAGCCGGCGGCGAAAATCCAATCCGACGAAATGCCTGAAGGGGAGGGCGACTCTTCTCGGGAAAGGGAAAAAGAGGATAAAGATTCAAAACAAAAGGCCGTTTCTTCCGCGGCTAAAACCGCGAGAACCGTCCAAGCAACCGATAAAAATAAAGATTTTGCTTTGAAACTGCTTGTTTTAAAGAACAAACAGAATTCCAGATAAGGAGTGTTTGTATATTGAGTAAAAAATTGTAAAAAAGCTCTTGACTTTTTGAAAAAAATTTTGTACATTAAACCTATGTTCGGCGGAAGGATAAAAAAATAAGAACAAACGGCCGGACAGATATTCCTCTTTTATAAAAAAATGAATATTTTTCAAAAAAAATAAAAAAAGATGTTGACAGGGCTTTTGTAAAAGCGTATGTTGCACCTCACCGATTGGTTAAGGTCGGGAAAGTTGTTAGAAAAAGTAGATAGAGGGAAGGAACAGATGCACGGGTGGCGGTTACCGGAAGAAGTGGCGGCCGAAGTGCATTAGGAAGACAAAGTGAATTAAGTTATTATGGAGACATAATAAAGTGAGGAGCTCTGTCAATTGCTAAAGTA
>CASFRQ010000145.1 GCA_949296785.1 uncultured Alphaproteobacteria bacterium | reverse complement strand
TAAAAATTATTTGTGTTTCTTAATTTAAGTAAGGGAAAAGGAAATTTTATGTACGAAGACAGAAATGCAAATCTGTTTCTGAAGATAAGCGATGGACCGTTCAAAGCAGGCGGTCAAACCTGAATGGTACAAAAATACAGAGATAAGAGCTTTAAGGTTTTTTACCTTTTTTTGATTTATGCCGGCACTCTTTTGCCATCAGTTCCTTTTTCAACTCTGAAAAGGTTTGACAATCAACTTCTTTATAAGAACGGTAACCATATTTACGTCTGTATTCGTAATGAATTGAATAAACATTTCTCTTTTCGCAGAATGCAGCTTCCGCGAAAAGAGCTTTTAATTCTCTGGCTTGTTTTAAACTGATAGCTTCACACGAGGGTTTTCTTATAAAGTAGAATGAAAAAAAATAAGAAAAAGAACCATGACCAGCAAGAGCAGAAAGCCCGAAGAGCCAACAAAAACAATATTTCCATGCCCTTTGATGTTAATAAGGGAGTCTAAATTTAACTTTTCATTCTTTCCTGCATCGGTCTCAATCGGTTTTGCCTGAGAAAGGATTTCGGCAATATCATCTCTTGTCATCATAACTCCTATACATTAAGCGCTTTTAGACTTTAAATAAAAGTTTGAGAATTCAATGATTTTAGACTCCTGTTCCGCCTGAGGCAAGCCGGATACTTCTCCGCACAATAAGACAATGAGCTTCGCTTTTTCTTTTGGCTTGAGCGAAAGTTTGCTTTGAACAAGCCATTCTTCCACCGTTTCAATCACTGTTGTCACAGTGTCTATTTTGATGGAGGTTCCCGTTTCGGACTTCTGCCATTCCAAAGGAAGGAGTTCGCTCGGTTTGCATCCCAAAATCTGCGCAATTTCAACAATCCTGTGAAGATATACATTGACACTGCCCTGAATGATTTTTGAAACACCGCCTTGGTCCATAGACATTTTTTCCCCTAAGGCGGAAATGGAAAGAGACCCCTTTAATTTTTTTATCTGGTTGTGTTTACCCCAAAAAGCATTGATTTCAGAACTTTGAGTCGGTTTTCTCATTTTGATTCTTCCTTATATGATTAAAATTATACTTTCTTTTAACTCTAAAAAAACACCTTGTCAAGCATATTTTTTACTTGACTTATATTCTTATTGAGAATATTTTTTATTATGAAAATATGAAATTTCGGGGTGAAGAGATGATTTTAAATCAAAAAACAGGAGAAATCATTCCTGGCAATGTGTTTTTCGGCTTAAAAACGTCGGAAGGAATGTTTATCAGAAAATGGGCAAAATCTTTTTGCCGGGAACATCGGGACATCTGTCTGGCGGAAGTTCTTTCTTTGTTTCGGCTTTTTACCGCGGATTTTTATTTGAAGAAAAAGAAGAAAAGTTGGACTTGTTGGAACTTTGACGGGCGGGCAATGAAAAACGACTCTGTTTTTGAAAAAACAGGACGGAAGGGACGGAAATTTTTTATTTCTGACGGAAAGGAAAATTCTGCTCCGGCTGAGTACGAAGAAAAGCTTAACTTTCCCGATTCTCTTTTTAATCGGGAAAATGGAAAGAAGGTGCCTTTCTTTTATCTAAAAAGCGGTTTTTCGGATCAGTTTTGTTTTCAGGCCGGTATTGGGGAAAAAAGAGGAGTTTTCTGTAAAAAAATAAAAAAAGAAGAGGAAAACGATTTTGGCGATGTTCCTTTTTCCTACGAAGGAAGTGTTCTTTTAAAAAAAGAATATGGTCATGAAACATCGGGGTGTTTTGCAGGAAAAGCGCTCGGTCTTAAAAACAATATTCCGGCAATAAAACCGATTTTTCTGAATAAAGAACCCGCGTTTTTTGAAGAGCGGGCTGACAAACCGGAAGATTTCCGTCCGAAAGGTTTGGAGAAAAGAAAAACAGCGGATTTTCAGAAGGAAAACTGTTTTTTGAAAAACACCCTCGCAAAGCAGCCGGATCTTTTCTTTTTCTCTCCGTCTTTCTTTCGGGAGTTTGTGGATTTTATAGAACAGCATAGGAATAAAAAATGATGAGACACAGAAAAAAAAGAAAAAACAAAGAAGAAAAACTCATTCTCGGATTGACTTCGGAAGAGTATAAAATAAAATCGGCGCATGAGCCGATGGTGATTGAAGACGATTTAAAAGGTTGTGCGCCGCATTTTCGTTCTCGTACCGTGCGGGCGATAGAAGACGCGGTGAAGAAAAACCATTTGGAAATAGAATTGAACAGATGGTTTTTGGCTTACCTTGACTGGAAGGACGGAGTCCCGCGCTCTATCGCTTCTTGCCTGAAAAATCTTGAATTCGGAACGGTGAGGAGTTTCGGCGATTACGGGGAAGAAAGCCTTCAAACGCAGGAAAGGATTGTCAAAAACAGGCAGATTTTCCGGACATGGAAAAAAATATGCGAGAAAAAGGGGCTGGATGTCAACAATTTCATTTGGTTGGTCGCCACCCCCGTGACGGCGCAGGAACTTTATAAAAGGCAAGGCAAGACGCATTTGTATGTTTTTCGCAATTTGATAGAGTGCCTGGAAACCTTTAAAGATGTTATGAAGTATCGTCTGTACGAAAAACAAGAGGAAGAGATTCCTTCGGCCCTTTTGTCTTGAAATTTATTTCATTTTTGGTATCTTAAACACCTATTTTTGATTTGAAAAAGGCGTGTTATGGAAGATTTAAACTTATCAAAAACATTTTTGGAATCTCAAAAGCGCAGCGAAAAGCTGGCGCGGGAAATTGACCTTTCTCCGGATAAATTCCGGGTTTTAACGGGGGACAGGCCGACTGGGTCCCTTCATTTGGGACATTATTTCGGCTCTTTGAAAAACAGGGTGTCGCTGCAGGAAAAAGGGGTGGATCTGTTTATTGTCATCGCGGATTACCAGGTGCTGACCGACCATGATGAGTTTGATAAAATCGCTCAAAACACGCGCGAGCTGGTACTGGATTATCTTTCCGTCGGTATCAATCCGGAAAACGGCCGTACCTTTATTTTCCCGCACAGCCATGTACCCGAGCTGAATCAGTTGCTGATTCCGTTTTTGACCTTGGTTTCCAATGCCGAGCTGGAAAGAAATCCGACGGTGAAGGAGGAAATACAGGCCTCCGATTTATCGGCCGTCAATGCGGGGATGTTTGTGTATCCCGTTCATCAGTGCGCGGATATTCTGGCGGTTCGGGGAAATGTGGTTCCCGTAGGAAAAGACCAGTTGCCGCACATAGAAATGACCCGGACCATCGCCCGACGGTTTAATAAAAAATTTTCGCCTAAAGCGCCCTTTTTTGAAGAGCCGTGCGCCCTTTTATCCCAAACGGTGTCTTTGATGGGGTTGGACGGCGTTCAGAAAATGAGCAAAAGCCGTAACAACGCCATTATGCTGAAGGCGACGAGGGACGAAATCGCTCAGAAAGTGAAAAAAGCGACGACGGATTGCGAACGGTTTATTACCTATGAGCCGGAAAGAAGGCCGCAAGTGGCGAACCTTTTGCGTCTTATCAGCGTGATGGACGGCCGTCCGGCGGAACAGATTGCTTCTCAAATCGGCGAAGCGGGCGCCAAAGCCTTAAAGGAAATGTTGGTTGAAACGGCTTGCGATTTTTTGCGTCCCATTCAGGAAAAAAGAAAAATGTACGAGCAGGAACCGGGTTATGTCCGTTCTGTTTTGCAAAAAGGCATTGAAAGAGCGCGGGAAGAAGCGTCTAAGACCTTGGAGCGGACTCTTCGCGTCATGAATATGGAGCTTCTTTGAAAGTATAAAAAAAGTTAAGGATAAAAAAATATCTAGACAAGTGTTTTAAAAAGCATTATTCTTAAACATGTGGGGAAAAAGCGGTAAGGAGACGAAAAATGGAAAACGCCTTGACAATTATCGGAATTACCTTATCGGCGGCGGAAATCACGATGAAAGCCGTTGAAATCGCTAAAAAACGTTTGGAAAAAAGAAAAGCCCGCCAAAGAAAAGAAGCGGAGCGTAAAGCGCAGGAAAGAAGGGCTTCTTTCAAGCTGGTTCAAAAAGCGTCTGTTCTTCCTTACCGGACGGGACCTTCCGGCCATGAAAGGGACGCGGCCTGATAGAGTTGTGAAAAAGGCGGTGAATTTTAACGCTTTTTCGGTATTTTTTCGGATGCGCTTCAACAGCTTTTTGAATGTGAGATATTTTGCTGAGGATTTTTCCCTCTCCGATTTTTCAGGCAGAAAGGCCGGTCGGATGATTAAAGGCAATCGGTATAAAAAGCTTTAAAAAAAGAGAAAGAATAAAAAGAGTCTTATATGTTTCTGAATGTATAGGACTTTTTTCTTTTATGATTTGAATGTAACCCTGCCCGCGCGTATAAACGAGGGGCCGCAAACATCCCCATGTCTGTGCGATGGAAAGATAAGGAGTGATGTCAAACGAGGTATTGTGTTTGTCTTTGTCATTATCACGCAGTGAGGTAACAAAGTGGCGTAGGAAAATATTGAATACCGGCGTTTATGGATTTTTTAAGGAACAATTAGAAAAAATTCATGAACATCTTCCTCAAATAGGGTTCATGAAATAAAGAGATAAGGAATCATATACATTTTTTAACTTCAATTCCACTAAATGTAAGCATGGGGAAT